>JBBIUF010000054.1:0-4475 GCA_037440365.1 Chloroflexota bacterium | reverse complement strand
GTGGCTTGTTAATGCTTACGCTCAAAGCGTATTGCATCGGCAAATGATATTTTTCGCGCACGCGCGTAATGGCAACTTGGGGTTGCGGCGCAAAACGCGCGTCCGCGGCGAGTGGGATCACACTGATTTTCTCGCGCGGCACACCGAGCAAGGCAATCAGATCAGCGCGGGTCGCCTGCGACGAAACAATCACGCGTTGGGAGGTGCGTGCCGCAAGTGTGGCGAGCCAACGAAATAGCCAGCGCGCGCTAACGCCAGGAACCGAGTTGGGTACGCGTAATGGAATCAGATCAAAAATTGTTACGACAGACGGCGCGCGCAAAACATAGGGTTTGATGTAATACGGTGAATGAAACAGCGCAAATGGCCGCTCTGCGTTGCGAATTGCAAAGGGTAAACGAAATTGTTCGGCAAGCGAAAACGTGCGAACGTTGGTGTGGCACAATTCGATATTTGGATGACGGATTAAAGCGACACTATCATAGCGTGTGTTAAGCAGGGCGGGATTGTGCAAGACAGTGAACGATTGATCTGGCGCAACGCGCGCCAGCGCATCAATCAAATGAAAAGTGTAGCGTCCAATGCCGGGAAAATGGTCTTGGATATAGCGACCGTCAATGGCGATTGGGCGATCGAGGTTTTGGGTCATTGGGATTGCATGACGCGTTTGTACACTGCAAGCGTTTCGCGTGCCGCGCGCGCCCAGGAAAATTTTTTTGCTTGAGCGATTCCCTTGGCGTGCAATTCGCTACTCAAATTGGGATTGATAATTATCCGCTCGATTGCGTTGGCGATTTCGTCACTATTATGCGGGTCAATCATCAACGCGGCATCGCCAACGACTTCGGGTAGAGATGATGTATTTGAGCAAACGACGGGCGCACCGCACGCCATGGCTTCGAGCGGTGGTAAGCCAAATCCTTCGTAGAGCGATGGAAAGACAAACGCATCGCACGCGCCAAACAGCGCAGGCAAATCCGCATCAGGCACATAATCGAGAAAATCTACTGCGTCGTTCATTCCGGTTTCGGCAATGTGATCCAAGGTGGGTTGGTACAACCAGCCCTTGCGTCCGGCGATCAATAACCGATGCGGCAAGCCGCGTGAACGTAAAATTTTCAAGGCATCCACAATCGCACTGATATTTTTACGCGGCTCGATCGTGCCAAGATAAAAAATGAATGGCTGACCGTGCGCGTACTGTTCGTGTATCTGCGCAATGTGGGCGGAGTTGGTTTCTGGCTTGAGCGCGGGATTTACGCCTTCGTAGATCACCGTGATTTTTTCAGGCGCGATATTGTATAGTCGAATGGCGTCACGCTTGGAACATTCCGAAACCGCGATGATGGCATCAGCGCGGCGCAAAAAGCGCGGCATCATTGTGCCCAGATAAATTTTGTTCAGCGGCAAATGATATTTGGGAAAGAGCGCATAGATCGCATCGTGAAAAGTAAAGACGGTGTGAATGTTTTGCAAGCGCGGCAAAAGATGTTCCGTCGCGTGAAAAATATGCGCGCCGGCAAAAGTTCGATCCATCGTCGCGCCCATAAAATATTGCGCGGCGACGCTCATCCGCCAATGCCGCGCATTCCAGGGAACGTTGGTCACGCGCAACGATGCAAATAAAGTAGGCAAAGATGCGCGGGCGACGCCGTAATAGAATCCGCCATAATCATTTGTCGGATCAAGCGCCAGCAGATTTTCGGTGAGATTGCGCGCGTAGGTGGCTAGCCCGGCTTTGTGATGAACCACCGGGGAAAGATCAAGTGTGATGCGCATTCAATTGATCCGACGGTAGAAGGGCAACATCAATTCGAGCGCGACACGCGCAAAAAAGGAATAATGTTTGCGGTAAAAGTAACGCAGACTCGCGTCGTAGAATCGCGTGCGCGTTTTACTTTGCGCGAGACTTGCGCCGCCAAGATGGGTGATCGTTGCCTGCGGTGCGTAAAAAATTTTCCAACCGGCGCGGCGCATTCGCAAACACAGATCGTTATCTTCAAAGTACATGAAAAATTTCTCGTTCCAGCCATCGATTTGTTCCAACGCGGCACGCCGCGCAAGCAAGCACGCGCCGGAAACCCAATCGACGGATAGCGGCGCGCGTGTTTCCCAATCGTGTAATGGACGCCGAAGTAAGAGCCGCGCAAATCCGCGCCGCAACAAATACATCGGCGTCGGATCGCCGCCAAACGCAAAGGACTGGGTACTGCCATCGGCGCGCGCAAGGCGGGGACTGCACGCGCCAGCGTCAGGATGATTGTCCATGAATTCCATGAGTTGCGGCAACGCCTTTGGCAATGCAATGGTATCACTATTCAAAAATAAAACGTACTCGCCGTTGCTGGTGCGCCAACCTTGATTGTTGGCGCGCGCAAAGCCAATATTCTTGGAATTACGAATCAAGTGGACAGTGCTAAATTCCTGCTCAACCATCTCTGGGCTACCATCAGTCGAGGCGTTGTCAATGACGATGACTTCACCTTCTAAAGCATCCACTGAAGAAACTACAGTAGACAAACATTGCTGTAAGAGTGTTGCGGTATTCCAGTTTATGATAACTACGGAGAGTTCCATACCTGCTTTTCCAAAATCTCATCCACTAAAGCTCCGACCATACTCCATCTTTGTTCTATGTCAAAGTGTTGTTCAACTGTTTTGCGTCCCTCTAAAGCCAAGGAGGAACGTAAGATTGGATCATCTATCAGTCGTTGAAGCGCGTCGGCTAGGGCTTCTGGGTCTCCCGGCGCAACCAATAGCCCATTGCGGCCATCCTCAATCATATCGTCAGGTCCGCCACAGTGGGTTGCCACCACCGCCCGCACCTGATCAAATGCCTCCAACACCACCATGGATTGTCCCTCCGATAGCGAAGGAACGACTACTAGATCTAGAGAACGATATGCTAGCAGAATGTCCTCAATTACTCCAGTAAAGGTTACGCGTGGTAAAATACCTGCCTGACGGCAACGACCGATCAGCTGGTTGTAGTACCATTCCAACCCGCTTACCTGTGGACCAATAACATAGAATTGCAAAGGGCGGTGAACGCGTGACAATAATACAATGGCGGCTTCTATAAAGAACAGCTGTCCCTTGATCGGAGAGATAGTGCCGATCACACCAATCCGGACAGTTTGCATATCCGTGTCTCCCGAATCTAACTTCAACTTTTCTCGTGGAGTAATAACCACACCTCCAGGGATAAGACGAGTCTTGTCTCTAGCTCCACAGATACGCAAATACTCTTCTTCTATTGTCTTGGAAACTACGATCACCCGGGTAGAGCATCTGTTGATGAGACGCACAAGTGGCACACGTAAAGCTAGCGGTGTGATCAATTCTCGGATACAGAAGATGACGGGCAGACCCAAAAGACACCCGGCTACCAAAGGTCCTGGCAACACACTCGTGTTTACAAAGACAAGTTCAATATCCTTCTGACGAATAAAGCGCGCCAGAAGAGGCAAGTAGGTCAAAGATCGCCAGATAAAACCGGCATAGCTGGAGGGTCGCCAGGACGCAGGCAAGGAGCCTTGATACAAGATGGTTTCTTCACATAGCGAACGAAAGGTCTCCGCCAATTTGCCTGCGGGAAAGGCACCATATATTGTATACCTGTCTTTATGCCGGGCAAAGAATTGGAGGATCTTGAGAAATTCCAACTCCGCCCCGCCCCGTCCAGCGCTATGGCTGACAAAAAGGATATGACCCGGGAGATGTTTCATAGATCAAACGGTGATTCGGCAACTAGCGTGCTCGATTGTCTCGGCAATGTAAAGGCTTTGGTTGTACGTGGGGTGACCACGCTAACTTGGATTTGTCTCATGCGCTGACGATTCTGCGCAAGCGACGATAGAATACACCGGGCGCAAGCACTAGGAGCGAAAAAGGGACAAGCGGATCAAGACGAAACAATCGAGTGATCACACGTCGCGTACCAGGCGAGGAAGGAGCGCGCGAAATGATTCGCATTGCATTGACGACGGCATCGCGGCTCACACGTTTCAATTCTATACTCCCTTGGTTGAGCCGTGCAAACGCCTCGAACATATCGAGGTATGTATGCGCCAGCCTAACAACGCGGTTGCTCAAATCGGGGAGCGGGTCGCCGCCACCTGCAAGCAATTCGCGCAGGATGTGGAGGTCTTCCGGCGCGATAGAAAAATTGGCCAAGTATTCTTGGATCATGCGTTGCGCGACTTGGTCATGCCGCCGCATCCGAAATTCACGATTACCTACACTCACGCTGAAGGGGTACTCGCGATACTTGATTAGCGGTTCCGGTAAATTTGCGCCGTGTGTGTGCCTCAATAAGCGCATCCATAATTCGTAATCTTCGATGTGAATGAACTCTGAATCATAGCGCAAGTTCTTCTCGATCAGTAACGCGCGTCGAATCATTACCGACGGATGCGCAAATGGACTAGCAAGCAAACTGAGCCACCGAATCCGCAGATCGCTGTCGGGTAGAC
>JBBIUF010000053.1:0-31475 GCA_037440365.1 Chloroflexota bacterium | reverse complement strand
ACTAGCCTAGCGACCGTTGACAGTTGACTTGGAGCTATTATGATTCCACTTTCCTTTTATCTGATTCTTGCCGCCGCGTTGTTTTGCATTGGCTTGTTTGGCGCGCTCGCGCGCCGCAACGCGATTGCGATTTTGATGGGCATCGAGTTGATGCTCAACGCGGTAAACATTAATCTGATCGCGTTCTGGCGGTATATCAAACCCGCCGCGCCCGTGTTCGATCTGGCGGGGCAAGTGTTCGCGCTGTTCGTCGTCACGCTCGCCGCCGCCGAAGCCGCCATCGGGCTCGCGCTCATCATTGCGATCTATCGCTCGCGTGACACGGTCAACGTCGAAGACGTGAACTTGATGAAATGGTAAATACCAATCAGCCCATGAACCAATGCGCCAATGTGCAAAGTTTTCGGCTTGAAGTTGGATCATTGGACAATTGGACAATTGGCTCATTGAGGTTTCAATGTTCAATTACGCATTCTTGATTCCCATCTTTCCGCTGATTGCTTTTGCGTTGATTGTATTCTTTTTCAATCGCAACAATCGCCTCAGCGCGCTGACGGCAGTCGGCGGTATTTTCCTTGCCGGCGTCGTGTCGTATGGCGTGTTGTTTCAAGCGGTCGGCGACGGCGCCGAGTTAGCCAAGCATCCGTTTTTTAGTTATCTCGCCGGCTTTTTTGCACTGCCCACCGGCAAGGAATCGTTTGGCGTAGGCTGGATGATTGACCCGCTTGCCGCAATGATGTTATTCATGGTCACGACCGTCTGCTTGATGATTTTCATTTACAGCATCGGCTACATGCAACACAGCCACACCGATGAACATGGTCAGCATCACGTCACCGACGATCCGCGCTATGCGCGTTTCTTTGCCTACATTTCGCTGTTCGCGTTTGGCATGCTGGGACTTGTCATTTCCTCGAACCTGATCGAATTGTTCATATTCTGGGAAATCATGGGCCTATGCTCCTACTTGCTCATCGGCTTTTGGTCGGTGCGCGCGCCGAACGAACATCACATTGACGATGCGCAAACCGTTCGCGCGAAATTTGCATCGCTCAAAGCCTTCCTCACCACACGCGTCGGCGACACGATTTTCTTTGTCGGCATTCTGCTGTTGTATGTCCAACTGGGCGATCTCAATTTTGTCAATATCTTTACCGAGGAAAAACTAAAACTACTCACCGAGGTCCAAGCATTCCCCGGTGTTCCGATGATCACGGTGATCGCGTTGTTGATCCTCGGCGGCACAATTGGCAAGTCGGCGCAGTTCCCGCTCCACATTTGGTTGCCCGACGCGATGGAAGGTCCCACGCCGGTTAGCGCATTGATCCACGCGGCAACGATGGTCGCCGCAGGCGTCTATTTGATCGCGCGCACCTTCCCGATCTTTCTAACCGCGGCGGCAGTGGGTGGTCCCGCCATGACGGCGGTCGCGCTCGTGGGTGGCTTTACCGCCGTCTTTGCCGCAACAATTGGCGTTGCGCAAGACGACATCAAGCGCGTGTTGGCGTACTCGACGATTTCGCAACTTGGCTTTATGGTTGCCGCGCTCGGTATCGGCGGATATGTTGCAGGTTCGTTCCACCTCATCACGCACGCGTTCTTCAAAGCCTTGCTCTTCCTCAGCGCAGGCGCGGTCATTCACGGCGTCGGCACAAACGATATGATGAACATGGGTGGCTTGCGTAAGAAAATGCCCATTACGGCAACCGTGTTTATTATCGGCGCATTGGCGTTGGCAGGTATTCCACCGTTCGCAGGATTTTGGAGCAAGGACGAAATTCTAGCTCATGCTTTTGAACTGGCGTCCAAAGGCGACACGGTTGCGCTCGCCGTGTTCATCATGCTTGCGCTCGGCGCGTTCTTTACCGCATTCTACATGACGCGCCAAATTTTCTTGACGTTCTTTGGCGAAGGTCGCGATCATCATGCGGTCGAACACGCGCACGAATCGCCCAAAGTGATGTGGATGCCGCTCGCCGTGCTCGCATTCTTTGCGACCGTGCTTGGTTTGATCAACGCGCCTGGCATTGGTTTCTTTGAAAGTTTCGTCGGCGAAGGCGGCGTGCTCGGCGTTGCAGAAAAACTGGAAGTGACCGCGTTCAACCCGATGATCGCCGGGGTGTCGGTCGGCATCGCCCTGCTCGGCATTGGGCTGGGCTGGTTGCTCTACGGACGCAAGCCGCTCGTCGCCGGTCAAGCCGATCCACTGACCGCACTCGGTCCGATCTGGAAACTATTGCGCAACAAATATTATCTCGACGAATTGTACGGCGTCGTGATTGCGCAAAAAGTTGGACCTGAAGGCAAGACCGGTACCGCCGATTCCGTGCGGGTACAAGCTGGCTTGCTTGAGCGCTTGGTCGGCGTGCTTGCCGAATTGTGCTTTGCGTTCGACCAAGCAGTCGTTGATGGCTTGGTCAACCTCGCCGGTTGGTTCGGGCGCATGTTCGCCACCCTCAGCGCGTGGATTGACAAGACGTTTGTGGATGGCTTGGTCAACCAAGTGGGTTTGTTCACCAATGAAATCGGCGACGGTTTGAAATTCGTCCAAACCGGGCGCGTGCAAAACTATTTACTCATCGCCATCACAGGCATTACGATTTTCGTATTCTTGTTCACGATCATTCGATAACACCTCACCCCGCTC
This sequence comes from Chloroflexota bacterium, assembly GCA_037440365.1. Taxonomy (GTDB): domain Bacteria; phylum Chloroflexota; class Anaerolineae; order UBA4142; family UBA4142; genus JBBIUF01. Next base: position 28,828 of record JBBIUF010000053.1, on the reverse strand, counting down.
CCTTTGGGCGCGAGACGTGAGGCACGGAGGACATTGCAATGGTGCCTTGGCTAACCTTGTTGGTTTTCTTTCCGTTCGTCGGCGCAATTATTACGTTGTTGCTCCCGAAAACCGCGGTCAAATGGTTCGCAGTGGTATGGAGTCTGATTCCACTCGCGGTCTCTTCGTATTTGTGGGTTGCCGTGTACAACTGGCAAGCCGCCGGCATGCAGTTTGAAGAAAAATTCCAGTGGATCGCCTCCATCAACGCGAACTATCACCTCGGCGTGGATGGCTTGAGCATGCCGCTCATTTTCCTGACGACGTTGCTCACGCCGCTCGCGTTGTACTATTCCGCCAATACGATTCACGAGCGCATGCGCGAATTCATGTTCATGTTCCTACTCCTTGAATCCGGCATGTTGGGCGTCTTTGTCTCGCTCGACTTTTTCCTCTTTTACGTGTTCTGGGAAGTCGGGTTGGTGCCGATGTATTTCTTGATCGCCATCTGGGGTCACAAAGAAGATCGCCCGCTCTATTCTTCGATCAAGTTCTTTCTCTATACGCTCGCGGGTTCGGTGTTCATGCTCCTGGCAATGATCGCCATTTACATCAACACGAGCAGTGCAACCTCCCTGGGCACGTTCGATCTGGTTGAATTAGCGACGACCAAACGCCCCTTCGCCGGTCCCGCCGATTTCGGTTTTGCAACGGCGGCGTTCTGGGGCATCTTCCTCGCGTTCGCAATCAAAGTGCCGCTGTTCCCGTTCCACACCTGGTTGCCTGACGCGCACACCGCCGCGCCAACGGCTGGCTCGGTGATCCTGGCAGGCATCTTGCTGAAGCTGGGCACGTATGGCTTTCTCCGCATCCTGCTCCCAATTTTCCCGCAAGTGTTCCAAGCAAGCGCCACACTCATCGCCATTCTCGCCGCCATCTCCATCGTGTACGGCGCGCTCGCGGCAATGGCACAAACCGATTTCAAGCGGTTGATCGCGTATTCGTCCGTGAACCACATGGGCTATGTGATTCTTGGTATCGCCGCCGCGGCCGCCGCAGGCACCGCTTCACTCACCGACCGGAGCATCGCGCTCAACGGCGCGATCCTGCAAATGTTCAATCACGGTGTCATCACGGGCGCCTTGTTCTTTATCGTCGGCATGTTATACGAACGTACGCACACGCGCGAACTGAAAGCGTTCGGCGGCTTGGGCGCAAAGATTCCGGTTTACGGCGCCATCCTGCTTGTCGCCACATTCGCTTCACTGGGCTTGCCCGGTCTCGCCGGTTTCGTCAGCGAATTCATGGTCTTCCGCGGCGCGTTCGCCAGCCTGCCCGGCATTTCGACATTCGCCGTGTTAGGCATTGTATTTGGCGCGGCGTTGTTGCTGTGGAAAGTGATCCAGAATGTTTTGCTGGGCGCGTTCAATGAAAAATGGTCGGCGATCAAAGACCTGAGCCGGTTTGAAATCATCACACTCGTGCCGCTCTTGATCTTGATGGTCGTCATCGGCGTTTATCCGTCCATCATCCTGAACACAATCAATACGGTGTCGGTCTCTATTTTGCAAGCGATAAAATAGTTTAGTAGTTGCATAGTTGAATCGTTAGCAAATTGGAGATTCAACTACGAAACTACGCAACAACCCAACTAGGGGTCTGCTATGCCTGATGCACAAACATTATTGCTCATTGCGCCAGAACTGATTCTCACAGTTTTTGGCTTGGTGATCTTGCTGGTGGATTTGATTTGGCGTGAGCGCAGTCACACAGCACTGGCTTGGGTCACCATCGTCGGCTTTGCGCTAGCGTTTGCGGCGACGCTGTATCTGTGGCCCGTCCAACAGCCCTTGGCAATGTCGCTCTTTGCGAATATGTACGCCGTGGACACCTTCTCGCTATTTTTCAAAGTCATTGCCACGCTTGCCGGCATCATCATCACCCTTGCCTCAATTGATTATCTGCGCGGACGCACACCGTATCGCGCCGATTTCTTTGCGCTGTTTACATTCTCGATTTTGGCAATGACAATGATGGCAAGCGCAACCAGTTTGCTGATGATCTACCTCTCGATCGAATTTCTGAGCTATATGTCGTATCTGCTGACCGGCTTTATGCGCACCGATAAAAAATCGAACGAAGCCGCGATCAAGTATTTTCTTTACGGCGCGGTGACCAGCGCGGTGATGCTCTATGGATTATCGTTACTCTACGGCATCAGCGGCTCGCTCAACCTTTCCGATATTGCGTTTGCCTTTGCCAACACGGTTGATCCATCGGTGCACGCGCTCGCGTTGATCTCAACTGCGCTCGTGCTATCCGGTCTCGGTTTCAAAATCTCGCTAGTACCCTTTCACCAGTGGGCTCCCGACGCCTATGAAGGCGCGCCCACACCCGTAACCGCGTTCCTTTCGGTTGGACCAAAAGCCGTGGGCTTGGCTGTGTTGATGCGTTTTGCGCTTACCGCGATGCCACAATTCACTTTGCCTGTTCCTGGTCAAGCGACCCAAGCCATCCCCATGTTGCTTGCCTTCATCTCAATTCTGACTATGACGCTCGGTAACTTGGTTGCATTGCGCCAAACGAACGTGAAACGCTTGCTTGCGTATTCGTCCATCGCGCAAGCCGGGTACATGCTCATCGGTTTGGTGGCAGTCAACCTCTCCGGCAATTCGCCGTTCTCGGGTTTGAATGGCGTGCTGATTTATTTGTTCGCTTACTTGTTCACCAACCTAGGCGCATTCATTTGCGTGATCGCGATTGAAAACGCAACCGGCGCGGTCGAGATCAAAGATTACAATGGCTTGATCAAACGCGCACCCTTCCTCGCCGCGCTGTTCATCATCTTCTTCCTGTCGCTTGCCGGCATTCCGCCAACGGCTGGCTTTATCGGCAAATTCTTTGTATTCGGCGCGGCTTTGCGCGAGGGCTGGCTCTTCCTTGCCGCCGTTGGCGTCGTGAACAGCGTCGTCTCCGTGTTCTACTATTTTAGCGTTATCCGCGCCGCGTTCTTTGAACCTGCCGCAGACGATGCAAAACCGATTCGCGTTGCGCCTCTGCTTGTCACAGCGCTCACCCTCTGCGCCGCGCTTGTGTTGCTGATCGCAGTATACCCACAACCCTTGCTCAATATGACGGTCTGGGCATCGCAAATGCTCGGCGTTGTAAAACCGTAAATCAATCCACCGACGAATGACAAAGGACGGAGGACCGAAGACACACTGTCATTCGTCCTCCGTCCTTTTCTTTAAGGAGCATCATGGACAACCGCAAAGGGTGTTTGCAAGGACTGCTTGAATTATTCCTGCTCAACACCGTATTCGATTGGTTGCAAGACAATTTTGGTTTTGGCAAAGGGTGTTCGTGTTCCGGCGTTGGCTGTGGCTGTATCATGCTCGTCGTGTTCATCTTGCTCGCGTGCGGCATCATCGGCGGCGTGGATTGGACTAAACTGTTTTGAGCATCGCATGAACCTCTCCACCCTGCTCCGCGCGCTTGCCGCGTACCAAATCAGCCCTGAACGCGACATCGAGATCACGCACATCACCAACGATTCGCGCCAAGTGATTCCCGGCGCACTCTACGTTGCGTACCCCGGCGTAAACATGGATGGCGCAAAATTTATTCCGGAGGCGATCCAACGCGGCGCAGTTGCCATTGTCACTGAATCTGCCATCGCCCCAGCACTCGATCACCCGCTCATCCATGTTCCGAATGCGCGCGCCGCTCTCGCCCAACTTGCCGCCACCTGGTACGACTTTCCATCGCGCAAACTGCGCGTGATCGGCGTCACCGGCACGGATGGCAAGACCACCACCTGCACGCTTGCCGCCGCAATTCTGCAAGCGGCGGGACACCCGGTTGGCACAATCACCACCGTCGCCGCGACGATTGGCGATCAAGAAATAGATACCGGGTTTCATACCACCACACCCGACGCGCCCGACCTGCAACACTATCTCGCGCAAATGGTTGACGCACGCGCAGAATACGCGATCATCGAAGCGACATCGCACGGACTCGCGCAACACCGGCTCGATGCGATTGACTTTGATATTGCGGCTGTCACCAACATCACGCACGAGCATTTGGATTTTCACAAAACCTGGGATGATTACCGCGACGCCAAAGCAATCTTGTTTCGCGCGCTCACGACGACCCACCGCAAGCCGCGCACCGCAAAGAGCGCCATATTAAATGCCGATGACAATGCGCGCGGCGTGTTCGATTATTTGCGCGCGATTCCGGCAGACGAACAGATTACCTACAGCACAGCAAGCCAAAAGCAAACAGCAGAAGGCGGCGCGCCGCAAGCCACCGCGCGCAATGCGCAATTCATCTTCGCGCGCGACATTTTGCACACGCCACACGGTTTGCGTTTTACTGTTGTCACGCCATTCGGCGAATTGAACATCGCTTCGCCCTTGATTGGCAAGTTCAACGTATCGAATATTCTTGCCGCGATTGGGATTGGCATGGCACGGCGCATCCCTTTCGCCGCAATCCGCGATGGCATCGCCAATGTGCGCGGCGTGATCGGACGCATGCAAGTGATCCAAAGCGATCCGTTTACCGTGATCGTAGATTTCGCACACACGCCCAATGCATTGCGCGCCGCGCTCGAAACCGCGCGGGAGATTGCGCATGGCCGCGTGAGCGTCGTGTTTGGATGCGCGGGATTACGCGACACAGAAAAACGCGCGCTGATGGGCGCGGTCGCCGGACAACTCGCCGATCAAATTATCGTCACAGCCGAAGACCCGCGCACCGAATCGCTTACCGCGATCAACGCGCAAATCGCAGAGGGCTTGCAACGCGCAGGCCGCAAAGAGCATGAGGATTATTTCGTCATCGAAGATCGCGCAGAGGCAATTGCATTCGCCATGGCTCAAGCCCATGCGGGCGACGTGGTGATCGTCACCGGCAAGGGACATGAAAAATCAATGTGCTTTGGCACATCGGAAACGCCGTGGAGCGACCAGGATGCCGTGGTCGCGGCGTTCCAAAGAACAAGGCGAAAGTAAAAAGGCAAAAGTCGAAACCGGCTTTTGCCTTTATGTTTTATATTGGTCAACGTGGGATGAGGTTGAACCACACCCTGCGCTGAATCATTTTCCAGATCAACAAAATCGCCGCGATTTGAAATGTGGTATTGAGCAAACCAATCGTCGCCGGATGCTCCGGTAGTTGCATCAACACAACACGCGCGCCTGCCACAATGCCGACATGCACAATAAACGCATACAGCGCATTTTCACCGAGCGGCAATAACAGCCAACCTAGTCCGCGCCGAATCGGTTGCCAGCACAACGTGGCAGTCAGATAAGCAAATTGAAAAACCACAAAGCCGGCCGCGATGCGCCCCACCGCGAGCGCGCTCTTGACGAACCATGCGCTCGGCAATACATCCGGCGTGGCATACACATAAACAAGTACCATCAGCGTCACGCCCGTCGCGATCCAGTATCGTATGCGCGGCAAGCCAGCCAAACTCCGGGTGAGCGCATCGCGATGGAATCCGATGATCAGCGCGGTGAAGAACAAGAATTGCCATGCCGCTAGATTGAACGTGGTGTTCGCGGCAATCGTCCAGGGAATTTGCATTTGCATTGGGCCTAGTTGATACGCGAACCATAACGCGGCAGACAAACTGAACAACACCCCGGCGCGGTCAGAGACCAGCAACCACAACGCAACCGGAGTGGCTAGCATCAAAAACGCATAGAGCAACATGACATCGCTCAGGTAAAAAGTTTGATGCAAAGTGATCACATCCATCACGAAACCGAATGGATCAACTCGTTGCAGTCCGCCTGCCCAGGGCAATTCTAGCCACACCGAAAACACGCCTAACCAAAGTGTCAAGGCGACGGTCACGCCATACAATGTCCACGCGCGTTGGAGCGCTTTGATTTGCGCGGCGCGTAAACCGCGTTCAAGCGCAATGCCACCATAAACCATGCCAACGACAACACCAGAAATAAAGACGAACGCTTCCGCGCCGGAAACATAAAACGAATTGTTGCCCGTGAAATAATACAGCCACGATGAACCGCCAAAATGATCGATGACCATGACGGCAACGGCAAAGCCACGCAATAGATCGAGCCGCTGGTCGCGTTTACCGGCAGAGATATATCCCCAATCGCCGAACCGCGCGCGTGGTAGCGTCAGTGTGCCAAGATGTGCCCAGGTCAATCCTCTGCGTAGCCCCAGCATAATGCCTATCCTCTGAGGATAGCATACTCTGCTGGCGTAAAATCAGCGTAAAAATTCACGCGGCATATAACATCGCAACTGGGCAACGATCGTTAGTTGCCCAGCGCCTCGGCCACCGCTTGCTCAACCGACAACGCGCGCCCGGTCGCCTCAATGGTCGCAGAGGCTTCAACTCCTAACGCCGCGCGGCTTGCCGCGATGTCGCGTTCGTAATCGGCGCGATCCGCTGGTGCAATTTGCGCGCGAATGGTATCGCGCAAGCCAGCCGCCGCGCCGAACAAACGTGCCGCGCGCGCAAACGATTTTGCCGCACACGCCGCGCATGCCAGACCAGCTAAACTATCCGCGATCCCTTCGCGCTTGCCCAGCGCATACATTGCGGCAAGACTGGAGCGCCACGCCTCAGTTGCCTCTGCAAGCTCGCCGTGATCGAGCAACACAAAAGCCAAATTGCGTTGAACAATCGCGATACTCTCGCGCTGATCTAATTCGCGGAACAACGCGAGACTCTCCGAAAAAAAAGTATATGCGCGCGCCATCTCCCCTTGACAGCGCGCGATCTGTCCAAGATCATTGAGTGAACCCGCAATGCCATTTTTGTCTTTGAGCGCGCGTCGGACATCCAGTCCTTGTTCGCACATGAACGCGGCGCGAATACAATCGCCTTGCCAGTATGCTTGACTGCCAAGTTGATCCAACAATACTGCGACGATCCATTGATCGCCGACTTGACGGCACATACTCAGGCTCTCCTCGAAACATTCGGTCGCCCGGACGTGATCGCCTTGTTGTCGCGCTTGCAATCCCAGGTTGACGAGCGCAAGCGCGATCAGCCAGTCATCCCCAATCTGGCGCGCGAGCAATAAACTTTCCTGGGTCAACTCGCCCGCCCGGACAAGATTATTATGGGCATTGCGTTCAAACTCGCCGAGGATGAATAATGCAATCGCACATAACCAAGTATCTTTTGTCGCGCGCGCCAGCGTCAAACTCGCTTCTGCCAATTCCGCCGCGCCCCGCAAATCGCCCTGAAAGTATGCCAGCACGCCGGCGCTGTTCAGCACCTTGGCGCGTATAGAAAGATGGATTGAATCTGCCATTGGGTTGTCCAACGCTTTGGCGCACCAAGCACGCCCTTCGCTGAGATAACCCCGAATTGTCCAGAATTGGCGCAAGGTTCCAGCCAAGCGCATCCCCGCTTCAAGGTCATGCGGTGTCGTGTTCGCCCGGTGCAAAGACCAGCGCAATGCGGCGCGCAGATTGTCGTGCTCATGTTCAAAGCGAGCGAGCCACACGGTTTGCTCGGCGCGGCGCAATTTTACTTCACCGGTTTCGGCAAAATCCAAACACCAATCGCGGTGCAAATCGCGCAACCCAACAGCTTCGCCTGCCGCAATCAATTTATCGCGCGCGTATTCGCGGATCGTTTCAAGCATCCAATACCGCGCGGTCGAGTCTTCCGGTTCAAACATCACCAGCGACTTGGCCACCAACTGCGCCAACAGATCGAGAATCCTGGGTTGACCGGCGGCACCCAGCACCGCTTCCGCCGCTTCGAGCGACCACCCGCCGATAAAGACCGACAATCGGCGCAACGCCGCGCGCTGAGATTCCGTCAATTGCTCATAGCTCCAATCGAGCGCGGCAGTCAAGGTTTGGTGCTGGGGCAAGCGGCCACTGCCGCCCGTCAGCAAGTAAAAACGATCATTCAAACGCGCGGCAAGCGTTTCGACGGGCAAGGACGCGCACCGCGCCGCCGCAAGTTCCAACGCGAGCGGAATGCCATCCAAGCGTTGGCAAATCTGGGTAATGGCATCGCCATTTGCCAACGTCAATTGAAAATTTGCGACCAGCGCGCTGGCGCGTTCGACAAACAAGCGCACCGCATCCGCTTTGAGATAATCGATCAAAGCGAGCGGCAGACTGGCTGAGGTCTGCGGCAAGGACAAGCCATTGATTTTCCAAACCGCTTCACCGGGCAAACCGAATGCTTCGCGGCTAGTAACCAGCATCGTAACACGCGGACAAACCGTGAGGAGCTTGGTCGCTAAATCCGTGCACGCGCCCAGCACATGATCACATCCATCAAGCAAGAGCAAGAGTTGTTTATCGCGCAGATATCGCGCAAGCGCATCCGTGATGGATTCGACTGTCAGTTCGCGCAAGCCCAACACATTGGCAATGGCGTGCGGCACCAGCGCGGGATCAGCCAACTGACTCAATTCGCTCCACCAAACGCCATCTGTGAATTCGCCGGTTGCAAGCAAATCATTCGCAACCTGGATCGCGAGCCGGGTCTTGCCGCACCCCGCCGCGCCCGTGAGTGTGAGCAGACGCACCCCCACGCCGGATGAATCGCCGATCAAGAGGCGTTTCACTTCGGCCAATTCTTTTTCACGCCCGACAAAGCTGGTAAGCGGAATTAGCAAATTGGAAAGCGAGGCGGTTGGTATGCGCGCGGAGCCTGACGCGCGTTTGATCCGTTGCGCGAGAGACTCGGTTTCAGTTGATGGCTTGACGCCCAGCTCGATCCACAACGCTTGCTTGCACGTTTCATATTGCCGGAGCGCCGCCGCGCGATCCCCTTGCGTCACATACGCAAACATCAAGCTCGTATGCGCCGCTTCATTCGCCGGTTCGAGCGCTAGAATTTTTTGCGCGTACAGGACCATCTGCGCGTAATCACTTTGCGCGCGCAACTGTGCGATCCAGAATGTCAACGCCTCAAGATAGAGCGCGCGCAATCGTTCGCGCTCTGACGCGATCCAATCGGCATAACAACCCGGGAGCAAATCACCGCCGTAGAGTTGAACCGTCGCCGGAAAATCAATTTGTGAGGAAGACAGCAAGGAGAGATTGGTTTGGATGAGGCGATCTAACTTGAAAAATTCGCGCGCGTCCACCCACCAGGTGATCGTCGGGTTGAGTTGAACTGTTTCTCGATCGGTCAGAATGATATCGGTGGCAAGACGTTTGCGCAGAACCGCTAGCGCAGTGCGGAGCGACGCGCGCGCTTCGGCGTCAGGCGAATCGCCCCAGAAGAGAAAAGCCAATTTTTCACGTGGCTGAGGTGCGGGGAATAAGACGAGGTAAGCCAAGAGCCATTCGTCTTTGTGCGTGGGCAGATGGATGACGCCGTCGTCGCGTTCAATCCGACAAGTGCCAAGCAAATACAACCGGAAACGGGGCGACGCAGAAACCATGCCTGCTCCTCCAGCTCACACCACGCTGAACGACGCTCCGCAATTGCCAAAATCATAACACGATCCCAAACCCCTGTCAAGCAAAAAATACCGACGGGTATTCCCCGCCGGTATTTTACGATTCAGGATCGCTGGGATAGCAGGCATATCCGCGATCCCGGTCTAGCGCAAATCGAACTGTGCCGCTTTGAGATCATAATACCGCTCACTACGCAACGTGGTCGGCGCGAACAGCGTATCCAAGTGATCGAACTGGTTTTGTTTCAACGTGGCATAGTTGGCGCGCCCTGTCGGAAGGGTACCAATCACCGCATCCGCGCGTTCGAGCTGGCTGTCCTTGATCGTCGCATACCGTTCCGGCGACGCGACGCGGAACGTCGTCGTCGAAGCAAGAGCGGCATCCGCGCGCTCAACCTGGTTTGCCTTCAACGTCAGGTATGCGTTGGTCAACGTGCGCGGCAATGGCGCGGCGACGGAAACATCAGCAGATGATTCCGTTGGAACACGAACCATACCCGCCAACACAACGCCGACGATTGCCGCCACGATCACCACTGCCACGATCATCAATTCCATGTTATGCCGCGCAACATGGCGTTTGGGTGTCAGGGTCGTTTGCATTTTGCCCTCCTCCCGCTCTGAATCAAAATTTGAGACTAGGGTGTGGCGAATAGTTGCCTGCACGCCACACTGAATTGTTCCCAGTATAGCCCGCGACCGTAAAATTCACGTCAAATCTTTTGATGCTGGCGTGAAATATATAAAAAAATGCAAAAGTCGTAAATCACTTTTGCATTTTTTATTGAACGATCTTTGGTTGGCTATTTTTCGATCGCTACTTGCACAATGTCGCGCAAAACCGCCGCCGCAGTGGGGTATGGATCGTCCTCTTCGATGGAGGCAAAGATGGTGCCGTTAATGTCCGTGTGATAGATCACACCCATCATACCTGCGCCTAACTTGGCAAGCGGATGCGCCTTGTCAAGCAAAGTGGGCTTGACACTCAGATGATAATCCTTGCCCACTTTTTCCGCTTGCGCGACCAATTTGATCGTTTGCCGATGCTCATCCGCCGCGCGCAAATCATCTTGGGTAACTCCGCGAATGCCTTCGACCGTCAAATCTTTGAGCGTCGTTGGGCGATGCAACACGGCGTTGGCAATAATCACCAGTTTGTTCGCGGCATCCCAGCCATCCACATCGAGCGTCGGGTCGGCTTCCGCCATGCCAATATCTTGCGCGTGCTTGAGCGCGGCGGCATATGTCTGCCCCGCGCTCATCTGCGACAAAATGTAATTCGTCGTGCCGTTGACCACGCCTTCAAATTTTTCGATCACAGTCACGCCCAGATCGCGGCGACCGATGTTCAAGGTCGGCAGACCACCCGTCACCGTCGCGCTGTGCGCTAGCCGCACGCCGTTGGTTTGCGCCAGCGCAAAAATTTCGGGATATGCCAGCACCAGCGGACCTTTGTTCGCGGTGACAATGTGCAATTTACGCTGAATCGCCGCGCGGATGGCGCTCAAGCCCGGTTCGCCATCTTTAAGATTGGTCAACGACAGTTCGACCAAAATGTCCGCGTTCACATCGCGCACCAGGTCTTGCGGCGTCATACCCGGTTTGCCCAGTTTCGGATACGCGGCGATCCCTTGATGCTCGCGCTTGAGACGCAAAGTTTCCTTGCGGTGCAATCCGTCCGGCGCAAGCGCACCGCCGCTCGTGTCCACTGCGCCCGTCACGACCAGATCAAGATCAAAACGTTTGCGGAGGAGCGTGTGTTTCAATTCGATCAGTTCCAACAAGCGCCGCCCAACATTGCCCAAACCCACAATCGCCAAGCGCATGGTTCGCATGGTCATCCCTCCTGGTATACGTTTGATGGTGGCCGTTTACACAAAACCGCCCCGCGTAGCAACGCAGGGCGTCAGATGCCAGTCTGGACGTTCAAACCTATCCAAACAATTTGCTCCAAAAGCTTTGGCGGGCTTGGTGTTCCACCCGCGCCAGCCGCTGTTCCAACAACAAACGATGATCCGCGTCGCGTTTGCGAATATCGTTCAATTCCTCTTCCAGCGATTGCATCCGCTCGCGCAATTTCATATTTTCTTCTTTGAGGTTGAAATTGTCCTGAATAATCACGCCTTGCAAGTTGCGATTGACTTGCAGACTATTTTGAATCGTTTGTTGATTTTCGATCATGGCGCGCAGGGTGTCCGTGAGCATGACAAAGCCCGCCGATTGCACATTGCCTTCGCGCGTGGTCATCACCGAGGTAACGGTTTCGCCGCGCCCTTCGGCGTGCAACTGCTCCACCACTTCTTCAGTGCTCAAGCCGCCCGCCAATTGATCTTTAACGCGACGCAACACAGCAATATCGTCATCTTCAAACCGGCGATTTGCGCCATCGCCGCTCACGGGACCCGAAGGCGTGAGAAACGGCGCGAAATCCTTCGCCCAGCGTTTAAGCGTGTTCGACGAAACATTCAACTCGGTTGCGGTTTGCTGGAACGTTTTGAGCGTGTCTGTCATCCTATCACCTTTCGAAATTTTCTGATTCAACGCTACGTGTCGTGCGGCACTTGGCGCGATTCGCCGTCAATCACATTGTCCGCGAAAGGTGGATCGCCCAAGCCGCCGCTGGTGGCAATCGCGCGGCGATGTTCTTCCACGACATCGCGCGGACACATTTCGATAAACATGGCAACGCCCATCGTAAATACGGCAATGTCATCCAATTGCCCCAGACCAACGATCATATCGGGGATCAGATCAATCGGGGAAATCACGTACAAGAGCGTCGTGGGTATGATGAGTTTCGATAGAAATGGCACACGCGCATCATTGAGCAAGCGCCACACGAGCCGCATGGTGCGGAAGAATCGCGTCACAATACCCAAGCGATCCGCCGCCGCAAGCGGCTTGCGTTGTTCGGTCATTTCGTCACCTCATGGTGCCATTCTACCACGCCTTACAGATTTTGCAAAATACGTTTTTTGCGCCCTGCTCGGATTCTATGCTATAATCGCGAACGCCGTTACCCACGGTGAAAGGAACTCGATCGTGCGCCAACGTTTGACCCAATTCGGATTATTCGCTTTCGTTTCGCTCGTCGCCATCTGCCTCATCGCCGCGGACCCACCCGACCCGCAACTCGGCGGCGCGCTCGCCACACCTAACCCACAACCTGTGATCGGCGCGTGGCTCCGCAATGGTTCGCGCAACATTATGCGCGATCTCGTCGTCATCGTCGCCACGCATCTTAAATCCTACAACGAAATTAGCGCGTTCAGCTATACGATTGAACGCGACGGCTCACTGACCGCGAACGATCCGGTCAACGATGGCGTGCTGGTAGATTTTGCGCGCGCCAATAACATTCACGTAATCCCGACGGTATCGAGCACGTGGGATTCGCGCAACATCACCGCCGTGTTAATGGATCCCAAATCGCGCGCGTTTCATATCGAACAAATTATGAAGATTGCGCGCTCGCCGCTCGTGGATGGAATTGACATTGATTACGAAAACCTGCCGCCCGAGTCGCGCGCCGCATTCACCGCATTCGTCACCTCGCTCGCCTTCAACTTGCACAACGAAGGCAAGACGCTAAGCGTCACCGTGATGCCCAAAATTCGCGCGGATGATGGTTGCCAGTTGTGCGTGTTCACCGATTACGCGGCAATTGGCCAAGTGGTGGATCAAGTGCGCGTGATGGCGTATGAATATCACGGCAAAACTGGCGGGCCCGGACCGAACGCGCCCGTGTGGTGGATGCGCCAAGTCATGTCGTACACTGCCAGCGTCGTGCCGCGCGAAAAAGTAGTGCTGGGAATTCATCTCTATGGTTACGATTGGGGCGGCAAAGATACGCCCGCACTGTGGTGGGAAGATATTCAAACGCTCAAAATCAGATATCACGGCACCGAATATACGCCCGAAAATGATCCGCATGGTATCGTCGGCGAAACGATGCTCAAATATTCCATTCCGTTATCGCGCTGTCCATTCTACGATCCCGAGTGCGTGCCAATCACCGAAGATCATACCGTTTGGTTTGTGGACGCGCATTATGTCGCCGCCGCGTGGAACATTGTCAAGGATCTGAAACTCGCCGGCATGGTCATGTGGCGACCCGGCGGCGAAGACCCAGCCATTTGGGATGCGCTGAATCCACCCGATTCACTCAAAGGCAATTAGAAACAAAACCTGCAAGGATTTGATCCTTGCAGGTTTTTATTTTTCAATGTTGCGATAATTTAACCATGTTGAACTATATTTTGGCTGAGATTCATGGTAAGATCAACTTGGCATCGTATCACTTGGCCAACCTAGTGTTTTTGGAGGAAGCATGAACGAATACAAATTGAGTCCGCGTGAACGCGAAATTACCGCGCTAGTTGCAACCGGCATTAGCAACAAGGAAATCGCGCGGCAATTGGACATTAGCGAAAAGACAGTCAAGAATACGTTGACCAAGGTGTTTGCGAAAACCGATACCCAATCGCGGACTGAATTGGCGGTGCGGTGGGTGCAAGCAAGTTATAGCACGCCGTTGCAGATTCCGGCATAACTAGAAGCAAACCCTGGAAGGTTGCAGAAACCTTCCAGGGTTTTTTTATTGATCCATAAACTCGCGCAACTCTTTTGGTAATGCCATCACCCGCCACGCGGTATTCACATTGAGATGCTTGGTCCAGCCCTCGCATAACAGTTGTTGCGTATCCGCATTGAATACTTGATACGCAATCGTGAACGCGCGGCTCTGCACCTCGTTCAGCCACGTTCGCACCATGACGCGATCCCCGTACCGCGCGGGCGCGACGTACCGCGCCGACACTTCGGTCACGGGCCAATTCAAACCCCGCGCTTCCACATCGCGGTGATAGTCGCGTCCTTGTTGCCAAAACCATTCGCCGCGGCCCAGTTCAAACCATTCGATATAGTGCGCGTGATACACCACCCCGCTCGCGTCGGTTTCCGCATAGCGCACGCGAAAGGTTGTTTCGATCATTTTTCCCGCCATCGTCACCTCATCGAATTGTAATAGTGGTTACGCCGACCGTTTCTTTCAACTCTGCGCCATAGTCTAAACGCACGCGATTCATTCCGTTGTGCAATGCGCTCGCTGGTAATGAGATCGTATAAGCGCGCCATTCGCTCGTGAGCGCAATCTCGCCGATGCGCGCATCATTTAACCACACGCCAACTGGTTGCGGCGATTCGGCGTAAGCATTCAGCGTCAGGGTTTGCATCGTGCCATTACTGACAAAATAAATTTCCGATTGCGCGCCGCGCGCCCACACAAATTTGAACGCGCCGTCATAATCGGCTTGCGGATATTCAAACTGCCAGCCGCGTCCCGCGTACATCTGCCCGATATTTTCGCGCAGATCAATCGTCAGCGCGGCGGCTTGCGGCGGCGCAGGCGGAACGGCATACGCGATCGTTTCGCCGTCGTCGTCAATTTGTTGTGCGTTCAACACATCGCGCAGATACGCATCCAACGCGCGCACCTGATCCGCCGTCAAATACGAACGATGCACGAGCGCGTATCGCACATTATAAAAACGCACCACCGCATCCCGCACCGATTTGTCTTCGGCAAGATCATTCGCATCCAGCCCGTTCTTGTCTGCGCCTTCAAGCGCGCGCAGAGAGCGCACGACAATCGGCGTGCCGCGCGTGCCAAAGTACTCGGCGAGATCAGGCGCAATCCGATTGGTATATGCGCGCAAGATGCGCTTGCCATCCAACGCTTGATACACTTCGCTTGCCGCCGCGCCGCGCCAATTAAATGTTGGAATTTCCAATACAGTGAAATCGCCCGGCACGCGCGCAATCGTTTCATAAATACGCGGCATCGGTTGCGCTTGCACCGGATACGGCAAGACCGCCGCTTCGATCAACAAGATCGCGGGCAGTGCAATCCACGCAACCAGGTTGATCGGGCGCATCCAACGCAAGCCATAGTGCGTGCCATGAAATTTGAATTGCAGATCGCGCACGGCAATCGCCGCGAGCAACGCGAGCGCGAACGCCACCATGATGCCATAACGCATCGGAATGCGAATGTGGTTGACGATAGGAATTTCGTGCAAGAGCATATACGGCAACGGAATTCCCGTATCGCGTCCGAGAATGTGCAACGATGGACCGAGACTAAACAGCGCGAACACGCACGCAACGAGCAACCAAAACCGCGCGCGCCGCCATCGCCAAAAAATGGCGTGCGCCGCGAGCGCCAGCACAAACCAGCCGACAAACGTTTGGCGGTCGGGCGACAACGCACTGCCATCGGTCGCGTTTACACCAGCATTGACTCCGGCAACCTGGATCGGCACATTCGCATACAGCGTACTGCGCGCGTTCGGCAAAACATACGCCAACAGATCGTACGCGCGATCGGTGGAATACTTGAGCGGAAAGACGCGAATATAGTTGCCGCCTTCCGCCGCAAAATCATTCGCCACGATGGCGAGCATTGGCGCGGCGACAATCAACGCGACGAACGCGGTGAGCGCGAACAATTGGATTCGCCGAATTTGATCCGCGCCCAGGACGGTGACAAAATATAACGCGGTAAACAAAATCAGAAACGCGGCGATCTGAAAATCAATGTACGCATTCAGCCCCAGCAAAATTCCAGCAAGCATCGCGGCGCGCCAGGATTTGGCGCGCACCGCGCGAAGCAAAAACAAAACGTAGAATGGAATCCATTCGGTGTTGAACAAGTTGAGGAACGACAAGCCATACCCAAGACGCAACGGCGCAAACGCAAACGCAATCCCAGCGACGAACGCGGGCAGTTCGCGCGGCGGCAAACGCTTCAAGCGCGCGTAGCGCTCCGCGCCCGCGCCTGCCAGCAGATATTGCGTGACCATCACCGCCGCAATCGGCGAAGCAGGCAGATCGAATTTTGCGGCGGGCAATTGGAATTTTTGATCGGCGAGGACATAACCTGCCAACAAATACATTCCATACGCGGTCAGCACTGTGGCCGCGAGATACAAGAGATTGTGCGCGACGATCAAGCCAAAGAGTGCTTGCAATGGAAGCGACGCGAACGCGATCAGCGACACCGCCCAGAGCAATTGCGTTGCGCCGCCGAGCGGATAGAACACGTAATCGGTATGAAACGGATTCGCGCCGACCGCGAGCGCGGTTTTTGCCCAGCCAAGCGCCCACACAAAACTCCCGGCATCGCCTTCGACGCCGGGAATCGCCGTCGCAAAATTGAGGATGAGCGGATACGTCATCGCCAATGCGATCAAGGTATAGGCAATTAAAACAACCAGGTGCTTTCGATAATCTCGCATCACATTCAACGCTTTACGCTTGAATCTCCGCCAGCACGAGCAACGCGCGGAACGCATTGAACAGCGTCGCATAATCCGGATGCGTCAATTCGACAACGCGCGGCGCGATACGTTTCACCTCCGGGATCAGCACACATTGTTCGGCTTGCGATGAACGCGCCAGCGCGAGCCGCAAGGTGATGGGCGGCGGAAACACAAATGGCGCGCGTTTCTTTTTCACGGCGCGCTCGGCGACATCACGGATCAACGCTTGCGCCTGAACCGGGTGCATATTTTTCGCGGCAACGCGCCCCAAGGAATGTTTGACCACCGCCACGTCCAAATCGTCGCCGAGTAATTCGCGCGCCTGCGCGCACGCGGTTTGATCGCCGGTGATCAAGCCAACCGGCACACCAAAATATCCAGCGAGCGCGGCGTTCAAACCATACTCGCCCACTTCGATCCCGTTCAACCAAACATTTTGCAACACGGTCGGACCATACCAGGTATGATCCAGGTTCGCTTGCGCCGATCCCGCGCGCGCATGATAGCCCGTAAAGAACACCACGTCCGCGCCCTCTTCAATCCCCGTCATCATCGAATACAATTTCACCGAGCCGCTCAAGAGCGTCGCCGCCGGGTGCATGTCCTGGCTCAACAGATTCCGCATTCCATCATGCGAATCGTTGACAAGAATTTCCGTCGCGCCGCCTTTCAGCGCGCCTTCAATCGCCGCATTCACTTCGCCGATCATCAATTTACGCGCGGCTTGATATTCGGGATGCGTAGGATCCGTTTGATTCGAATGCACCACGCCGCACGTGCCTTCCATGTCTGCCGAAATGTAAACCTTCATCGTTGCCTCCACCAGAGTTTATGATTTAGGATTTCCATCCAGAATGATAGAAAAACAGTTACGTTGATGCGCGGATCAGCACAGTTGCCACATCATAAACCGACTGGACGATGAAATCGGCACTGGCGCGCCCTTCGGCGGCGCGCGGATTATTATTGCCATCGAGCCAGATCGTCGTCATGCCCAACTGTTTCGCCGGAACCAGGTTGCGCGCCGTGTCGTCAATCATGACACAGGTATCCGCACGCACCGGCAACGCGGCGGCAACGCGCGCATACGCCGAGGGCGCCGGCTTGCTTTCATACGCGATAAAGTTAATGTCGTAAATTTGCTCGAAATATTTTTCGACGCCGAGCGTTCGCAAAACAGCGCGCGCATAATTCGCCGGAGCGTTCGTAAAAATAGATTTGGGCTGGGGCAATTGCGCCAGCATCGCATCGAGTTGCGGATCGGCGCGCAGGTATTTTGTCGGATCAACATCATGCACAAAATTCAAAAACGCTTGCGCGTCAATCTGCCGTTCGATATACAACCCACGCAACGTGGTGCCATACCGCGCCCAATAATCTTTGCGCGCGCGCTCCACCTGATCCGGCGCAATACCCACTTGCGTGATCATAAACTCGTTCATCCGCACATTGATCTCTTGCATCAACCCAACCGAAGTCGGATAAAGCGTATCGTCTAGATCGAAGAGGAGATAATTCAACATAGTCGTCGCTCACTTGCACCAACGATTCGCATCATGTGTTTGCCGCCTCCGATTTTGCCGCAAAATAAATACCAACGAGAATGAGCGCGCCGCCCAACAATTTGATCGGTTCGGGAATTTGCGCGAGGAGTGGAATCGCCAACAGCGTCGCGCCAATCGGTTCGGCGAGCAACGTCACAGTGACAAACGTTGCTGACACATATTTCAGCGCCCAGTTGTACGATGTATGCCCAATGAGTTGCGGTCCCACCGCAAGCAACACAATCAAAAAATAGGCTTGCGGCGAATAACCCCACAGCCGTGCGCCCATCACCCATGCCAGCCCCAGCAACACAATTGCCGCCGTCGCATAAACCAGGCTGATGTACGCCAGCAAGGATAATTTTTTCCGCAAGCGCCGCCCGATCAACAAATAGCCGGACACCGCCACCGCGCCAAGCAATGCCAGCGCATCGCCTTGCAGAGATTCGCTTCCGGCTTGACCCAGGTCGGTCAAACCGATCAGCACCGTGCCGCTTGCCGCAATCGCAATGCCGATGATTGTGCCGCGTCCCAGTTTCTCGCGCAAAACCAGGACAGACGCCAAGCCGACGAAAAGCGGATTCGTGGCAACCAGCACCACCGAACTCATCACCG
Organism: Chloroflexota bacterium; assembly: GCA_037440365.1. GTDB lineage: Bacteria > Chloroflexota > Anaerolineae > UBA4142 > UBA4142 > JBBIUF01. The sequence continues at coordinate 9,928 of JBBIUF010000053.1, read as the reverse complement.
AAGTATAGTCGAGCGATGAAATCCAAAACGCAAAGTGCAACGCAAGCGAAACGCCGGAGAGAATTGCCAGCGCAATTTCACGCGGCGCAAGCCGCGCCCACTCGCCGCGCGCGCGCAGAAACGCGAACGGCGCAAGCGCAACCGAAGCGAGCGTGAGCCGCAACGCGGCAATCGCCACCGCCGACATGCCCTCGGCGCGCGCGAACGAAATCAAAATCGCGGCAGACGAGACCGCGAGAATACCGAGGGCAAGCACAAGATAGGGTTTGGCTTGGAGCTGGGTCATGCGACTCGATTTCTGATTTAAGATTTAGGATTTACAATTTGCGTTTGACCTGCAAATCATCAATCAGAAATCGAAAACCGGAGATTTGCTAAATCAATATTGCCGCCGCTCAACACGACCGCGACGCGCTGAGCGCGCCAATTCATTTTCCCGGCAAGCAGTGCGGCAACGCCCACCGCGCCCGACGCTTCGACGACGAGTTGCTGAGTTTCGATCAAGGCGCGAATTGCCGCGCGCGTTTCGGCTTCCTCGACGATTACCACGTCATCAATCCAGCCGCGCTGCGCAACCTCAAACACAATTTTGCCGATACCACCCGCGAGTCCGTCGCACATGGTTGGCGCGGCGGCATACGTTTCGTAACAAACTCCATCGCGCATTGAATCGCGCAACGCAGGTGACGCGGCTGGTTGCACGCCGATCACGCGCACAGTCGGTGCAAGCGCCTTGAGCGCAATTGCCATCCCTGCGATCATACCGCCGCCGCCAACCGGAACCAGCACGGCATCCACATTCGCCAAGTCTTGCAAAATTTCGAGCGCCAGCGTGCCTTGACCAGCAACCGTGCGCGGATCGTCGTAGGCATGAATAAACGTTGCGCCTGTCTCGCGCGCAAAATGTTCTGCGGCATGATGCGCGTCATCGTACGTCGCGCCTACCGCGCGCACGTCCACCGAAAATTCGCGCAGTTTGTCCAGCTTGGCGCGCGGCGCCGTTGTCGGCACAAAGATCGTCGCCGCCGCGCCAATGCCCAACGCGCGCGCCGCGTGCGCAACACCGAGCGCATGATTGCCCGCGCTCGCAGTCACCACACCGTGCGCGCGCTCAGCGGTCGTCAGCAACGCCATGCGATTCAACGCGCCGCGCAATTTGAACGAGCCGCCGAGTTGCCAATTTTCGTGCTTGAGAAAAATTCGCGCGCCGACTCGTTCACTCAATAAAAACGATTCGCGCAGAGGGGTGCGAAAAATGTGCGAACGAATCGTGTCGTGCGCTTGAAGAATATCTTGAATGGTGATCATCATGCCGCGATTCTACACAATGTTACTGGAAAGTCAACAGACCGCTTGCGCTCGCTCGCGTTTTCGGTTTTCCGTTTTACTTTTCACTTTTCTATGCTACAATATCCGCGATGACAATCCACATTCTTTCCGATGACCTCGCCGCAAAAATTGCGGCAGGCGAAGTAATCGAACGCCCCGCGTCAGTGGTTAAAGAATTGCTCGACAATTCGATTGACGCGGGCGCGCGCAATATCCAAGTTGAAATTCGCGGCGGCGGGCAACGCCTGATTCGCGTCGCGGATGACGGCGGCGGCATTCCGGCGCGCGAAGTCGAGACGGCCTTCGCACGTCACGCCACAAGCAAACTCAACTCCGCCGATGATTTATTTTCGTTGCAAACACTCGGCTTTCGCGGCGAAGCCCTGCCCTCAATTGGGGCAGTCGCGCGCGTCACGCTCATTACGCGCGCGCGCGATGAACAAGCCGGGACTCACATTCGCGTGGATGGCAGTAAAATTTTGGAACAGCACGGACAAGGCGCGCCGCAAGGCACGATTGTCACCGTCGAAGATTTATTTCGCCACGTTCCCGCGCGCTTGAAATTTTTGAAAACTCCGGCAACTGAAGCCGGACGTATCGCCGATCTGCTTAACGCCTATGCGCTTGCATTCCCGCATTTGCGTTTGTCGCTCGTCAACGAAGAACGCTTGGCATTTCAATCTGTCGGCACCGGCGCAATGTTTGACGCGCTCGTCAAAGTATTTGGACCTGACATCGCCAAACAAATGATCGAGGTTGGTCATGCGTCCGCGCCAACTGAGCGAGGTGACCCGCCTAACGCGATCCAGGTTCACGGTTTTGTTTCGCCGCCCAGCGTGAATCGATCGAATCGCAAAATGATGTTGTTCTTTGTCAATCATCGCTGGGTGTACGATCGCTCCTTGCAACACGCCATCATCCAAGCCTATCACACCGCGCTGATGGTGGGCCGCTCGCCCATCGTCGCGCTTGATATTGACGTGCCGCCGGATTCGGTGGACGTGAATGTGCATCCAACCAAAAGTGAAATCCGCTTCCGCGATTCGAGCGCAGTGTTCAGCGCAGTGCAACGCGCGGTGCGCGCCGCGCTCACTGCCAACGCGCCGATCCCAACCGTAACGATCAATTCGCCGTTTGCATCACGCGCCCCGTTTGCGCCAGCCGATTCGCAAGCGGCAATGAATTTGTATCGCCCAACGTGGACCCCGGACGGGCGCGCGCCGCTGACCCAGGATTCGATTCCGCAATCGGTTCACGCTACGGCCAAGCCATTATCGAACGATCCAACGCGCCTGCCCATGTTGCGCGTGCTGGGACAGATCGCTTCGACGTATATCATCGCCGAAGGTCCGGATGGCTTGTACTTGATCGATCAACACGCCGCGCACGAGCGGGTGTTGTACGAGCAGTTGAGCGCGGAACGAGCCGGCCCAACTATCGTCTCGCAAGATTTGATCGATCCGCTGACATTGCAATTGACCCCGGCGCAGTTCGCCGCGCTGGAGGCGAACCAGGACGGACTCGCTTCAGTGGGCTTTGCCTTTGAAGCGTTTGGCACGCAAACAATGTTGTTGCGCGCAATCCCTGCCGCCATGAAAAAAGGTGATCCGCGCACCGCGCTCGCCGAAATTATTGATGAGCTGGAGCAAGGCGAAGCGCCGCTGGAAAAATCGGCGGACGCGCGGCTGATCACGAGTGTGTGCAAAAGTATCGCGGTCAAGGGCGGGCAAATCTTGGCGCTCGAAGAAATGCGCGAACTCGTGCGCCGCCTAGAACAAACCACCGCGCCGCGCACGTGTCCGCACGGCCGCCCCACCGTCATTCAATTGAATGTGAGTTTGCTCGAAAGAGAGTTCGGGCGAAAATAAACCTGGCACATTTTCAGCGGAGGCATGATGGAACACCGACGACGCAGTGTAATTGGCCCGCTCATGCTCATTACAATTGGCGTTTTGTTTTTGTTGGCAAACCTGGGTTATTTGCCGTTTACGTTTTGGGAAGTCGCCGCGCGCTTTTGGCCCCTGATTCTGATCCTGGTCGGCTTGGAGATCATTATCGGCAGACGCTCGCTCATCGGCGGCGTGATCATCGTCGCGTTGTGGGCGACGCTGATCGGCGGTCTGTTGTGGCTTGCCACCACACCTGGCAGTACGATTCTCAATCTCGCGCCTGCCGTGACCGAGACACTCAACCAGCCGCTCGGCGATCTGAAAAGCGCGGCAGTGGATTTGAATGTCGGGATTGCGACAGTCAACGTAACCGCGCTCAATGCGGACACGGGCGATCTGATGAACGGCACATTGGCACACGCGCAAGGAATGCGCGTGGTCAAAACCTACACCGTCGTCGGCGATGAAGGGCGGCTGGCTTTACGCGAAGAAGGCAGTGACAATTGGATGTTCAACTTTCGCACGAGCCGCTGGGACCTGGGCTTGAACCCAACTCTGCCGCTGACCTTGCGCGTGAATGGCGGCGTGGGGCGCACCAATCTCGATCTCAGTGCGCTGAATGTACCATCGCTCAACATCGATCCCGGCGTTGGAGCGCTCAACATCACCACGCCCAAAAGCGGCGCAACGATGATGCGTGTGAATGGCGGCGTAGGTAACGTCGTCATCACAATTCCGCCTGAGGTGAGCGCGCGCATTCACGTGAACGGTGGGTTGGGCGGCACGCGCGTAGACGCCGCGCGGTTTCCCAAATTTGGCGATACCTACCAGAGCGCAGATTTCGCCAGCGCCGCCAACAAACTCGACCTGGTAGTGGATGGCGGCGTCGGCGCAAGCGAGATTCGATAAAAAAATTTCGGCGCGTAACCCCTACGCGCCGAAATTTTATTTGGCTTCCTTTAACAAAATTCTTTGCAAGATCGCAAGCGCGGTGGCATACGCGGGGTCCATCCCATAATACGATTGATGCACCGCGCCGAGATTTTTGCCTTTGCTATACGGCGTATCCGAGGCGTAATGCAAAAAGCCAATATCGAAATCGGTCTGATACATGCGAACAATTTCATTCGCCGGATAGCGCTTGGGATAACTCATTTCGTACAACGCCGAGAGATACGGTCCCGCTTCCATCTCAATGTCGGTATAGCCCTCGCGATAAAACAACTCCATGAATTTACGATTTTGCAGGAACGTCCCCTTGACCGTGATCGCTTTTTGGTTATCCAGCACCGTGCCGTAAACCAGATGCGGCTCAATGTCCTGCGCACGGAACGCGTTACGAAATAGATACGTATTCTGTGAATGTTCATCGTAGACGACGTTGGGAATAATCACATCGCCGATGCGCCCGTTCAACGTTGCCGATTTGCCCATCAAGTAAAACGCCTTGACCTGATCCACGTTTTGCGAGACTTGGGAAAAAATTTGATACGCCGCAAGCCCCAGCGGATAATCAATGTTTACGATGACGGCGTCACTGGCGCGCAACCGCGCCAACTGTTCGCGCGGCAAACGCGAATCGAGCCGCGCTGGGATGATCTTGTTCAGCTCAAAGAGTTGCGCGCCGACATCAAGATATCGATCGCTCGGAATCGTCGTAATCCCAACTTCGGCTTCGGCTTGATTTTTCGCGGCAACGGCGGCGGCATTTTCGGGATCGCCGAGATATTTCTTCAAGACATAGTACAAGAAATTTTCTTTACTGCTTTCCACTTCCTGGGCTTGAATCCCGCGATATTCTTCCAACAAGTCTTCATGCCCAGTGGCTTCGATATACGCAATCAATTCTTTTTCGTGCGCCAACGCATAGCCCGACACCAGGTTCGCCAAGCTGTGCATATTGCTCGACACAAAATAGACGGGGCGACCTGCCAAAATCGGCGTGACCGTTTGCGCGATATTATCCCACCAGCGTTGCGTCGCCTTGTGATAATCCACCAGCGAGCCCGCGAGCAAGCGCAACGCAAATTCTTTGCGCCCGGCGGCAATCGCGCGCAAGTTCGCCGCCAACTTACCGCCCCAGATATTATCGAGGGTGGCGAGATCGGTATTACTGATCCGCATCACGCGAGCCAATTCGGTACGGGTGGCTGAATCCAGCGGTACATCGTCACGCAAATGCGCGACCCCGCCCGCTTGAAGCAACAAGTCGTGTAATTTGTTCCATTCGATTTCATACGCGGTGAGAATGGGAATCAGATCGTCAATGTCTGACGCGCTGGCAATGAATGCCGCCAGTGTTTCATTGCCATCAAAAAATAATTTGCGCCGCCGCCCTGCCGCGCTCACCGCTTGCCATTGATCCACATCGCCAAAGCGCGCCTTGTTAAACACCTCGTCCGATTGCCCCAGCAACACCAGCCGCACGCGATTGATGCACGCGGGCAAGCGCAACGTCGAATAAACAAACGCGGACATATCCGGGTATTCTTCGCGCGCACTCAAATGCAATGACGAGTCCATCGCCGCGTGCGTTTCCGCCAATGACTTGATCTGAATCTCGCCGCTGGAGCGAAGCAAGGAATAGTACGTGCGCATGTACAGCTCAATGTCTTCATTCGCCGATGAGGGAACCCCGCGATCCATAATTGCTCCAATTTTCCAATGCGTCAATTCACCTAATGCCAATCAAGCATACCTGGCCCATTGGGAAATTGGTGCATTGATCGCTTGCTTAGATTTTGCCTTTCAACCAGCCATACAACCAACTCGGTTCGCCCACCACGCGCGTGACGCCATACCAGATCAGCGCCAATGCTTCCCGCGCCGTATACCACACGCGCAGGTGCGCAATAGTGTATGTGGGGCTTGCGCTTGCACCGGACCCTATCGCATCCAGACCCAGATCGCGCGCCATCCATTCCGCGCGATAAAGATGAAACGGATCGCTGACGAGGATTGCGGTGTGCCAGCCGCGCGCTTGCATTATTTTTTTCGCATTCGCCAAATTTTCTTCCGTCGAATGAGATTGGTCTTCAAGCACCATGGCGTCCGCTGGTACACCGGCATGCACCGCCAGACGACGCATCACTTCGGCTTCGCTCGGCGGATTGTTGCCCACCGCACCGCAAAAGATCAAACGTGGCGCATAGCCCGCTTGATATAACGCAAGCGCATGTTGTGTGCGCGCGGCTAACGTCGGGCTGGGCCGCCCATTCGCCCACACTGCCGCGCCTAACACGACAATCACATCGGCATGACGCGTCAAGTCCACCTGCGAGCGCGCGTCCACTTGCTGATACAAAATTGCGATCACCACGCAGAATGGACTTGCCACGATCAACAAAACCAAAAGCACACGCCGATTGACAAGACGTTTCAGAGGCGGTATGATTGATTTGATAAACATCGAAATAATTTTAGGAGGCCCAATGACCGCAGACCTGGCGCAATTCGTCGCATTCTTCAAAGCGCTGGCGGACGAAAACCGGCTCAAGATCGTTGGCTTGCTCGCACATCAGCCGCATTCCGTCGAGGAACTCGCGGCAAATCTCGGCGTCAGTTCCGCCACCGTGTCGCATCATCTGCAACGGTTGCAACGCGCCAATCTAGTGCAAGCGCGCGTGCAACAATATTACAACGTGTATGCGCTCCAAACCGCGGTTTGGCAACAGATGACGGAACAATTACTCTCTCCCGATGCGATTCGCGCCGCCACGCCTGCCCCCAACTTGAGCGGCTATACCACCCGCATCCTCGGCGAATATCTGACGCGGGGTAAATTGAAACGCTGGCCAAGCCAATTGAAAAAACGCGAGGTAATTTTGCGCCGACTCGCGGAAGAATTTGAGCCGGGCAAGCGTTATCCCGAAAAGCGCGTCAACGCAATCCTGGAAACGTTTTATGCAGATTCAGCCATGCTCCGCCGCGAACTCGTGGCAAACGGATGGTTGACGCGCAACGCCAACTATTATTCTCGCGCCATACAAGGTGAATGATACGCACGCCAATTCGTGACGCATCATACACCGTGCGGCTTGACGTGTCAAACAACTTGCACGATTCATAAGATTATGCTATACTAGCGGCTGTTCAACCTCCGTACGACCCTTTGAAAAGTGGGACCTGTCCCACTTTTTTATTTATGCTCGTTGAGTCAACGCCGGTTGAAACATTGATTCAACGCGATGCCCGTAGCGTCCGCGCAACGATCGAGGTTTTTACCAGATGAAGAACGATTTTCTTGTCGCCATTACCCAACTCTGCAACGAACGCAACCTGCCCAAAGAAGTAGTCATTACCGCAGTGGAGCAAGCGCTCGTGTCTGCCTACAAACGCAATTTTGGCGGCGGACAAAATATCTCAGCCATCATTGACGCCACCACCGGCAAAGTTCGCATTTTTGCGTTAAAAACTATCGTAGACGAAGCGCACGACAAGCGCATGGAAATTACCCTGCCCGAAGCACGCGCGTATGATCCGATGGCAGAAATCGGTAGCTCGATTCAAATCGAAACCACGCCGGACGATTTCGGACGCATTGCCGCGCAAACCGCCAAGCAAGTGATCTTGCAACGCATCCGCGAAGCCGAACGCGACGCGCTCTACGCCACGTTCGCCGGCCGCGAAGGCGAAATCATTCTCGGCACAGTTCACAACGTTGATTCGCAAAACATTACGATCAACTTGGGCAAGATCGAAGCCGTCTTGCCGCGCACCGAGCAAATTCCAAGCGAACGCTATCGGCACGGACAAAAGATTCGCGCGTACATCAGCGAAGTCAACAAAACCTCCCGCGGTCCCCAGGTCGTCCTGTCGCGCACGCACCGGAACATGTTGCGGCGTTTGTTCGAAGTCGAAGTGCCAGAAATTTTCAACGGCTTGGTCGAAATCAAATCCATTGCGCGTGAACCTGGCGCGCGCTCCAAGATCGCCGTGGCGGCACATCAAGACGGCGTAGACCCAGTCGGCGCGTGCGTGGGACAACGCGGCGTCCGCATCCAAGCCATCGTCAATGAATTGAATGGCGAAAAAATTGATGTCGTGGAATGGAGCTCGGACGTTGCGCACTTTATCGGCAACGCACTCTCCCCCGCCAAAGTTGTGGCAACGACCTTGACCGAAGACGCCAACGGCGACAAGGTCGCCAACGTGGTCGTGGACGATAAACAACTTTCGCTGGCGATTGGCAAGGAAGGTCAAAACGCGCGCCTCGCCGCCAAGTTGACGGGCTGGCGCATTGATATCAAGAGCGAAGCCCAGGTTGCCGAAGCCGCCGCCTTGCACGCGCAAGCCGAATCCGAACGCATCGCCGCCATGACGCCAGAGCAATTTGCCGCAGAACAAGCCGCCGTCGCCGAATTCCAAGCGATTGCCGCACAAGCTCCCGAAGTTGAAGCGGTAGATGAAGTTGAAATTATAGAAATTCCAGCGTCGGAAGCAGTCGCAGAGGAAGCATCGCTAGAACCAGACACCGCGCCTGCGGAATCCAGCGCCGCTGAACCAAGCACCGAAACACCCGTCGCCGCCGAAGGCGAACCAATCGCGCCCGGTTCGGAAAAAACATTTGAGCAAGCGTGGGAAGAATTTGAAGCGGACGAAGAAGCCGTCGAAGGCGAAACGCCGGAAGAAGCACTCAAACGCAAAGCGGATCGCCGCAAACGCCAAATGCTCGTGTTCGATGAAACACTGGGCAAGGTCGTCGCCAAGCGCCGCCGCAAAGGCGGGCGCACGCGCGATTGGACCTCGGACGAAGAATAACGAATCCGTTGGAACGTGGCGCTTGACAAGCACACGCTCCAGCCTGATTACTAATGCCGACGAAACACATTCCTCAACGCACATGTATCGCATGCCGCACCGTGCGCGCCAAGCGCGAATTGATTCGCGTGGTACGCACCAGCGAACATCACGTCGAGGCGGATACGACCGGCAAAAAAGCTGGGCGTGGCGCGTATGTGTGCCGCACTCGCCAATGTTGGGAGATTATTCTGAATGCGCGCCCGCGTTTGGAACAAGCCTTGAAATTGGAAACGTCAATCAATCCGGAAGACCTCGCGCATTTGCGCGAATTCGCGACGACACTGCCGTCGCCTAGTTCGTCCAACGCAGCGCCACAAAACGAAACAAGATGAACGCAACCGAAAACAGTCCCGCGCATCACGCGGGACAGGGACAAGCGCCAGTCATTTGCACTTGTGGGCGAGGGAGTTCAACGATGCACGCTTAAACCGCATCAATTGAACTAGCCTCACGCGCCTCGCGCGCGCACTGCCCCAGCTCACCCACCGCGTATTTGCAATGGATGATTGACTCTTGCACTTGCCCCATGGATTGCCCTAAATTTTTTCTTCCAATCAAGTCATTATTCTGCGCCACCCACTAGGGCAGATTGAATGGGGATTGGAGAAGGAGAGTCTCATGCCTGAGCCAAAAACCATCATCGAGCAAGGTGTTCCACCGAACATCAAACCCGCCGAAAACAAAACGACGTCCGCCCCAACGCCTGCAACTACACCAGCGCGTAAACCCATCGCACCCAAACCCGCTACACCTGCCACGCATCCGGTGCCAAGCGCGAAACCTGCCACGTCAACCACACCCGGCACACCCAGCATCAAGCCAACCATACCCACCGCGCGTCCCGTTACAACCACCAAACCAGTGACACCCGGCACACGCCCAACGACACCTGGCACACGCCCGGCAAC
>JBBIUF010000052.1:0-31576 GCA_037440365.1 Chloroflexota bacterium | reverse complement strand
ATAGTGCCCAAGCGCTTCTTCCAGATTGTCCGCACGATTGGACTGCGGATTTTGCGCGAGTGCGTTGGCAATTTCGTTTTGGAGCGCACCCCATAATATCGGGTTATAGTCTCTGCCTACACGCAACGCCTGCTCGCACAATTCAATCTTGCGCGGCATATCGGACAAGCGCGTGAGCCGCGCCATTTCTTCCAACAATGGGCGCACATCAGCGGGGATATCGCCCAATCCATCTTGCTTGTCGCCGCGTTCGCTTTGCGCTACGTCATCCAACGTCGCACCGCTTGCCTTGAAATCTACTAGTATTTGCAAGCGTTCTTCCAAATGCCGCGCCATGTCCGCTTCATTTTGCTTGCGCGCGTTCGCAATGATGCCGCGAATTTGTTCCAACGTTTCATCGTTCAGCAAAACGGGATACACGCGCGCGGCGCGCAGAACCGCTTGCGGTGAACGTGCCTCGCTCAACGCCTGGATTGCGGCAAGGCGCGGGTCGTTTGCCATTGCCGCGCGTTGCACCGCTTCCGCCAAATCCGGATGTTCGCGGAGCGCGCGCTCAAAATCTTCCGGCGATTGGATATTCAATGCGCGCAGACGCGCAACAATTTCCGGCGGGAGGCTGGGTTCCGCATCAGCGGCGGGTGGCGCAGATTTGCGCTTGCTGGCAAACGCCGCGGGGATGCCGTTGCGCCGCGCAGTCTGCAACAACTCGCGATGCTCAACAAAAATTTTTTCGGCATTCGCATCTTTTGCTTGCCGCGCCGCGTCAATCAGTTCCACCAACCCCAGGTCGGCGGCATCCGTGAGCAATTCGGAATGTGCTTGGAGAATGCGCTGAGATTCGTCCCAGGAATCCGCTTGGATAAATTTTTGCACGGTTTCCGCCAGCGCGCGCTGTTCCGGCGTTTTGGAATGGGCCGCGGCTTGTTCCGCCTCGCGGAGCGCGGCAAACGCGGCGTCGGGATCGTCGGCAAGCGCAAGCGGCAAGAGGTGTTGCGGCACAACCTGGGTCTGGTTGAGGTATGCCGGGAACGGCGCAATCAAGTTCGCCTGCAACTGCGGCATGAGTTGCTGATTAATCTCACGCGCTTGTTCCTCGTTGACACCGGGCGGCACGGCAAGAATCAGCCGCTCGCGGGCGCGGTCGTTGAACAAGAGCGGCGCGTCCAGCGCGCGGGTGTCGCCGCAATGCGGACACGTCACGTCAAAGATCGCATCGTCGCGGCAACGCGCGGCAAGGTCGGGACGTTCCGCCGCGTCAATGACTAGCCAAACCGGGACCGAATAATTCTTGTGGCACTGTGGACATTCCAAGTTCGTCGTCTGCGAAAACGAAATCGGCATCTATGCCTCCAAAGTTTTGACTGTGTTCTTTCGCGCTCGTCGATACCTAATCACCAACCACCCAACCGCTAACGCAAAACTACCTAACGCTCCTACTATCAAAACTCGCTTTACAATCCACATATTCCCGCGTTGCACGATGAATCCGTTGAGCGCAACCGGTCCGCGCGTCACCGTGATCGTCGCGCGATGCGCGCCATCATCCAGGTCGCGCGCCAGCGCGATGCGTCCGCCCACACTGGGATCGGTGCGCCAGAGCTCGATCCCGTAGGGTTGCTGATTGTCAATCTGCACGCGCACCGCCCCGCCGTACGGATTTTGCAACGCAACCAAATCCAAATCGGTGCCGCGCCACGCAAACGTAACCGAGTCGCCCGCCTGCCCAAGCTTGGATGCGCCAAAGTATGCTTGCGGATTCTGCGTGAGCGTCCACCCGCCGCTCCAATCCATCGCCCAATGCGTGGTGGCTTTGAAACCCAGGTCCACATAGCGCGCCGTTGGCGTATAATTTTTGAGCGCGGCATACACCGGCAAGGGCGTAAAGTCCGGCTCGAACATGCGGAAATAATAGAACGATTGATTTTTTTCGCTGTCGTTCACGCGGCGAAAAAACCAGTACGCCATGAGCCCCATCCAGGGCCATTCGGTTTGCGCGCGATAGTACGCTTGCGGCGTATAATGCGCTTGGCGCTGTTCGTCCACGCGCCCATACGGCGTATCCGCAAAACTCGCGGGCTGGGTATTCCAGCCAATCTCCATTGCCCAGATCGGCGTGTTCGCGTCGCCATTCTTGACCATGATTTCGCGCAATTGAATCGGGCGCGAAAAATTAATCCGATCATTTTCATCCAGGCGGCGATCCCCGGGTCCGCTGAACAAGCCGTAATCTTGCACCGCGAGAATATCGAAATAGCCGCGCGCGCCGGCGTCGTACATCTGTTGGAGAAAGAGCCGATCGTTCAAGCCGCGTCCGCCCTCAAGAACCGTTTGCGCGAGGCCCGCGCTGATGATGACGACGTTCGGATCGGTTGCCTTGGCTCTTGTGTAACCGATTTGCAATAACCGCACATAATCCTTGGGGCTGACATCCTGCTCGCCCCATTCGGGATAAATGTTCGGCTCGTTCCACAGTTGATAGTACTGGATCTTGCCGCGATAGCGATCAATCACCGTCGCGACAAAATCGCCGTAATCGTTGTAATTATCCGGCGGCGCGAAATCGCCGCGCGCGCGCCCGTCCTGGCGCGACCACGCAGGCGGATGATCCAGCCGCGCGATAATCCCAATGCCGTACTCGTGCGCAAGATTCACCAGGCGGTCATACTTGATCCAGGTGCTATAATTAAATTTAGTTTCCCAGTATTGCCCCTTGCTCGGTTTCTCAATATCCTCCCAGGGAAACTCTTGGCGAATCCAATGAAACCCAGCGTCGCGAATCAATTGCAACGATTGCCGCACTTTGGATTCTTCCACCTCTTGATCAAAAAACGTATTGATCGCAAATGGATTCACATCGGTGTATTTCATCGGCGCAAGATCGGCGGTATCGTTCGGCGGCTGGAGTAGCGCCATACCCAGATAGTACAGCCCCTTGATCTGCCATTCCGGGTCTTCTTCGCCGGTCCAATCGGCGAGCGTTTGATGAATACTGTCGCGCGCCAGAAAGACGCCGAGCGCGAGCAAAACCAAAACCGTCAAGCTAATCAAAATTAATCGTTTCATACAAGTATTTTACCACAAGACACTGAGATGCTAAAACGCGATTGACGCCGCGCGCTGTCTCGGCTAGAATGATTGCGGATTGGAATGGCAAAATGCGCTCCGCGCCGCACACGCCTTGCGCGCAAAGAACTCGGCCGCGAAAAATGCGTGTGCGGCGCGGAAAAATTGGAGCAAGGCATGGACCTGCGCCACGAATATCTGATGACCAACGGCGTCCAATTGCACGTCGTTCAAGCCGGACCCGCCGATGGCAAGCTAATTATTTTCTTGCACGGCTTTCCTGAATTTTGGTACGGCTGGCGCAACCAAATTGATTTTTTCGCCAACCTGGGTTATCGCGTCTGGGTGCCGGATCAGCGCGGCTATAACGTGAGCGCCAAGCCGCGCGGCTTGAGCGCGTATAATCTCGACGAGCTTGCCGCCGACGTGATCGGCTTGCTGGATGCCGCGCAAGTTGACCAGGCATTACTCGTCGGTCACGATTGGGGCGCGGCAGTTGCGTGGCACACGGCAAACAAATTTCCAGAGCGGCTCGCGCGGCTGATCATTCTGAATATGCCGCATCCGCGCGTGATGCAAAAACGTCTGCAATCCAGTTGGACGCAACTCCGCAAGTCATGGTACATTTTCTTTTTTCAACTGCCCTGGTTGCCCGTCGCGCTGGGACGCGCCAACCATTACGAGATGGTCGCGCGTTCGCTCGTCGGCTCTAGCCGTCCAGGCACCTTCACCGACGCCGCTCTCGATTTGTATCGCGAAGCGTGGGCGCAACCGCGCGCCTATGATGCAATGCTAAATTGGTACCGCGCCGTGCTTCAGCGTCAACCGCAACGCTTGCCTTCACCGCGCATCACAGTGCCAACATTAATGGTGTGGGGCGCGCAGGACAAATTTCTGGGCAAGGAACTCGCGCCACTCAGCATCGCGCTCTGCGACCAGGGCAAACTCGTATTCATCGAAACTGCGTCGCATTGGATCCAACATGAGGAACCCGCGCAAGTGAATCGTTTGATCGCCGGGTTTATAAAATCATAGAGGCGAGTCGGTGACTCGCCTCTACCCGATTTATGCTTGTTCCCTCAAAATGTTTCGCGCAATAATGAGCCGCAAAATTTCACTCGTGCCTTCGCCGATGAGCGTCAGCCGGTTATCGCGGTAAAACCGCTCCACCGGAAAATCGCGCAGATAGCCCGCGCCGCCGTGAACCTGGATTGCTTTCCAGCACGCGCGATCCGCCGCCTCCGACGCAAATAACTTGGCCGTCGCCGCTTGGATTGAAAATGATTGATGCGTATCTTTAAGATGCGCCGCTTGCCACACCAGCAACCGCGCCGCTTCCAACTCCGTCGCGCTATCCGCGATCATCCATTGAATCGCTTGGAAATCCGCCAGCGGTTTACCAAACGCCTGACGTTGTTGCGCGTACTGAATGCTTGCCTCAAGCGCGGCGCGTCCCAAGCCCACCGCCATCGCGCCAATGCCAATGCGGCCACCATCGAGCGTGAGCATGGCTTGCTTGAACCCCGCGCCGACCGCGCCCAATAAATTTTCTTTCGGCACGCGGCAGTCGTCAAAAAATAATTGCGTGGTCAGCGAACCATGCAAGCCCATCTTCTCTTCGACCTTGCCAACGCTCAAACCAGGCGCGTCGCGCGGTACGATGATCAGGCTCAAGCCGCGATGTCCTTGCGCGGGATCGGTGCGGCACAGCACGGTGAGCGAACCAGCAACCGCGCCCGAAGTGACATACATTTTCGATCCGTTGATCACCCATACATCGCCGCGTAACACCGCCGTCGTCGCGACCGAGCCAGCCAGATCACTGCCGCCTTGCGCTTCGGTGAGCGCAAGCGCGCCAAGCGTTTCACCCTTTGCCAACGGGACAAGCCATTTTTGTTTTTGCGCTTCCGTGCCAAAATTATAAATCGGGCCGCACCCCAGCGACAAGTGCGCGGCATACGTCAAGCCCACCGAGCCCGACGCGCGCGAAATTTCTTCAACGGCAAGAGCTTGTGCAATGGTATCGGCGCCACCGCCCCCATACGCTTCAGGATACGGCAAGCCCAACAAACCTTGCTTGCCCATGCGCTGAAACAGCGCGGCAGGAAATTCATCGTTGCGATCAATCTCATTCGCGCGCGGCGCAATTTCGGTTTCGGCAAAATCGCGCACCATCGTTTGAACGGCGCACTGTTCCTCGCTTAATTGGAAATCCATACATCCCCTTCAGCACAAGTATATGGCACGCCCAGCCAGGCCCAGGGATTTTTTTTATCACCCGTCCTTGGGCTTGAAGCACTAACTCTCGCCTTCCAGTCGCGGCTCGCCCCACACCGCCCAATTCCAGCGATGATCGCCCAAGCCATCGGTCACAAATTCGATCCGCACGACATCACTACCCAACTGCGGCATTTTGATTTCGTGCGTTTGCCACACGCGCGCATTTTGCACTGCGCCCCACAATTTCCAACCATTTACCATCACGCGAAACGCCACAAACCGATCGGCAGGTAATTCCGAACCATCGCGAATGCCGGTCGCAAATTTCAATTGGATCGCGCGCGCCGTGGACGGGATCGGCACGATGTACGCTACGCTCGCCGAGCCGCTCAATGGCGGATGTTCCCATAACGCGCCGCGCGTCACACCGTCGCAGGTTGCCTCGGCACACTTGATCTCCATGCCCGCCGGATTGCGCGACGCCGATATCGTCGCTTGCCCAAATTGCTCAAGAAAATCAAACGACCATGCCGCGGTGCGCGCGTCCAATTCTTCGCGGCGTAAGTTTTCGATCAACGCGCGCGCTTGATTTAGCCGCGCGGGCGACAAGCCTTGCAACAACGCCGTAATTTCTTCGATGATCGTCATCGCGCCTCTCTTTCCGCAAAGATTGTATGCGGGTGCGCGCCGCTTGTCAATGACCTTGTTTTGGTTATAATGCGCGGGGGAGGATGACAATGCCAATTTATGAATATCATTGCGCCGATTGCAAACGACGCGTGAGCGTTTTCTTTCGCTCGATTTCCGCCGTGAGCGAACCGCGCTGTCCAAAATGCAACGGCGCGCAACTCACGCGCTTGATCTCTCAAGTGGCAAGCATCAAATCCGAAGATGCGCGAATGGAATCCATGACGGATAAATTTTCCTACGTGGACGAAAATGATCCCAAGAGCATCGCGCGGATGATGCGTCAGGTGGAAGGGGAAATGGGCAACGAGGATTTGCCGCCAGGTTTCGACGAGGCGATTGATCGCATTGAAGCGGGGCAATCACCCGAAGAGATCGAGCAAGCCGTGCCAGGTCTCGCGGCGCCCGGTCCAGATGATGGTATGGGTGGCATGGGTGGCATGGGCGGTATGGGCGATCTCGGAATGTAATGGACGATTAAAGCACGCGCCCCGTTTTCGATGAGAAAACGGGGCGCTGTTTTTACGCTAGAATTTTTCAAACCGTTCCACGTCCACGACAAACACGGTTGCCCCGCCCACCTGGACTTCCACCGGTTGCGCGAGGTACAATTCGCCTGGCTCCATCACAGGCGGCATTGGGTTGACAAACTGGGTGCGCGTTTTGCAATTCTTTTTGATCAACTCGAGCACCCCGTCCAATTTATCTGGCTCGACACCAGTTAAAATCGTCGCGTTGCCTTCGCGCAAAAAACCGCCGGTGGTGCTGATGATGGTGGATTGATAATTGTGATCGCGCAAGGCGTTCGACAAGGGACGGGCATCATCGTTGTGAACAATGGCAAAAACTAGTTTCATAATTTCCCCCTGCAAGTGTTGTGCCCCGAAGGTTTATATTCCCAGTTCGCACCGGATTCGCGCGCCAATCGTTTGGTGGACGCGCTCAATCGCTTGTGTGCCATCAATGACAACCCAGCGCGCCGGCTCGGCATGGGCTAACGCCAGATAACCCGCCCGCACGCGCGCGTGATATTCAAGACTCTTTTGATCGAGCCGATCCATCTCGCCGCGATGCCGTCGCGCTAAACCCACTTCGGCGGGCACATCCACATAGAACGTGAGATCCGGCACCAGCCCTTGCGTCGCAAAGCGCGTGATCGCGCGCAACGCATCCCGGTCAAGCCCCAGCCCATAGCCCTGATACGCCAGCGTGGAATCCGCGTAGCGGTCGCAGATCACAATTTTGCCCGCGGCAAGCGCAGGGCGAATCAATTCGGCGACAATTTGCGCGCGCGCGGCGGAATACAGTAACGCTTCGGTCTCGTCGCGAATCGCTTGGTTGCGGGTCGAAAGAATCACTTCGCGAATCTGCTCGCTGATGACTGTGCCACCCGGTTCGCGCGTCAGCACAAGATCCAATCCACGCGCGCGCAATTCCTCGGCAAGCAAACGAACTTGGGTGGACTTGCCACTACCGTCCGGACCTTCAAAAGTGATAAATTGGATCACGGCTGGTTATCCATGACGCAGAATGTGTGGTCGCGCTCAGTTTGTCTCGCTTCCATAAATCCGCACGCGGCGTTTGGGTTCTTTGCCCAACGAGCGCGAGAACAGATTGGCTTGCTTGACCAATTCGTGTTGCTGGCGGCGAATGTACGCCGTTTGCGGACTTAGTTCCACCGAATGCGCACCGCGCTGAATCTCTTCGATCGCGGCTTCGGTTTCGCGGATCGCATTCGCCGATGGATCGCTCGTATTCGCGCCATCCACGCCGTACAACTCTTCCAACACGCCTTCCATTTGATTCAACGTATTCGAACGCAAGACATAGACGGGAATGCCGCGCCGTTCCGCATCCGTGACCACGGGCGGGCGCTTGCGATAATAATTTTTCAATGTAAGTACCGCATCCGCGTTGCTCACGTCATTGACCACCTGAATCGTCAATTGCAAACCCTTGGCCGCTTCTTCCAAACGATCCTGGCTCAAACCATAGGGAAACAAACGCATCACGCGCGCAGGCTTGACAGCGGGCTCGGCGCGCGCGGGACGCTCGGGAGCTGGTTCGCGCTTGCCGCCGCGCGACGAATCGCGCAACGCGCCTAACCGCGCCATCGGTTGCACTTTTTCGATTTTCACTTGGCCTTGATCATCGCGCGCGCGAATTTCCGGCGGCATGGTGCGCCCGCGGAGCAAATAATCTACCGCGCTGGCGACTTGATGATGTACCGCAATTTGATTGCGTTCTTGGATTTCGATTAGTACGGCGAATGTCGGCGGCGCTTTGCGTTCCAAAATAGATTTCTGCGTGCCGCGTCGCCGCGCTTCTTCGTCAGACAGCGTAACAGATTGAATCCCGCCGATCAGATCGGACAGCACCGGATTCATCATCAAGTTTTCAAGGGTGATGCCGTGCGCCGTGCCGATCAGTTGCACGCCGCGTTCCGCAATCGTCCGCGCGGCTTCGGCTTCCAACTGGCGTCCAATTTCGTCAATGACGATAACTTCGGGCATGTGGTTTTCGACCGCTTCGATCATGACTTCGTGTTGGAGCGAAGGTGTTGGCACTTGCATGCGCCGCGCCTTGCCAACCGCTGGATGCGGCACGTCGCCGTCGCCGCCAATTTCGTTTGACGTATCCACGATGACGACGCGCTTGTTTTCCGCCAACACGCGCGCGGATTCGCGCAAGAGCGTTGTCTTGCCCACGCCGGGTTTGCCGAGCAGTAACACGCTCTGACCCGACTCGACAATGTCGCGCATGATCTCAATGGTGCCATAAACGGCGCGCCCCACGCGGCACGTCAAGCCGACAATGCGCGCCTGCCGATTGCGAATGCACGAAATGCGATGCAACGTGCGCGGAATCCCCGCGCGGTTATCGTCCGTAAATTCACCAATGCGCGACACCACATAATCAATATCGTCGTGGTTCACCTCGCGCGAGTTGAGTAAAACCGTCTGCCCGACAAAACGTGCTTCGGGAATGCGTCCCAAGTCCAACACAATTTCGAGTAAATCAGCGTCGCGGTTCAACGCGCGGATATGGGTTTGCACACTGGGCGGCAACACGTTCAACAACAATTCCAAATCGTCCGTAATCAGTTGATCCATTGAATTCGTATCTAATCCTTGTGCATTAATTGTCGCGGGCAACGCGGTCGCGGTGGGAGCGCGGTTGCCCCTCGATGTCGGCGGTATTATACCACTGTCGCAAGCCACGCGTCAACGCGCGCGCGTAAAAATTTCTTAATCTGATTGTCAGCCCCTTGCGAACCTGTTATAATGATTTTACTTGTGCAAGGATAAACCATGACCAACTTGAAACGCGCGACTCCGTTCCTGCTTGTCGTTGGCGATTTGCTGGCATTGATGCTGTTTGTTTATATCGGGCAACGCGATCACGATCGGGTTAACGCAATCAATCCGCTATTTGGCGTTGCGCTCACCACATTACCCTTCGCGGTCACGTGGCTCGTCACCGGCGTTACGCTCGGCGCATACACCGCCGACATACCACCACGCGCATTGCTTGCGCGCACGGCTCGCGTGTGGCTCATCGCAACACCACTCGGCGTAACCCTGCGCGCGCTCGGGTTTAATCTCGGCGCAATTCCCACCACCTTTATGTTAGCCACCTATACGTTCGTAGGCTTGTTCGTCATCGGTTGGCGCGCAATATTTATCTGGCTCACGCACAAGCGATCGGTAAATAAAAACTGACCGGTGTCTAGTCCGGTCAGTTTTTTTATTATCGAAATTATTTGGCGCGAAATGCGTTTTGCACCAAGCCTGCTGGAAACTGCGAGCCAACTTGACCTTCCGCCGCATAGCGATACACCGCCGCCGAGTAAATGCCGCTCAGTGTCGCGCTAAAGAGCGACAATAAAATAATCGCGAGGACAACCCCAATGCCCACCAGCACCAGCAATACCGGTGAGTTCAAACTCGCCGCGAGAAAGAATAATCCGCCACCGATCAGAATGACGACAAGGACGGCCAGGAACATCACCCAGCCAATTCCCGTTTGTCCAACCAGCTGTTCGCCCCAGGTTTGCTTGAGCAGAGCAATACTGCGTTTGATTGCGTCGATGGGATTGACATTTTCCGTCACCAAGATTGGCACAACCAAATAAGTTGCAATGTTCCACCCGGCACCCAACACACTACTCACAATTTGCGCGAGCGTTCCGCGTTCCGAGATCCAGCGCAGAATCATGCCGACTGTCGCGGAGATCAGTGCATAACCAAAGATCACGCCGATATGACTGGTCGCAAGCCGCACTCCATCGCTCAAGGTGGGATCGCCGCCACGCAAACGAATGAGCGCCGCACCGACGAGCGCCGAGTTGGCAAAAATAATTACGAAATAGGTGACGAGGTAAAACAGAAACGCAAGCACATAACCCACAATTTGCATTGCGCCGTTATCCGACGAGATGGTAAGAAACGCCGGGATCGCGAACGCCAGCGAAACCAGCACCACACCGATTGAGGAAACAATCGGAAAGACAAGCAATTCCTTGTCCGCTTGCAAAACTGCCCATGTGGCTTTGAACAAGTTCCACGAATTCGCAATCCCGGTAAACATGAATTCCTCCCGTATAAAATATGACCCCGCAAGGTTTTGCAACCCAGCGGGGTTTGCACCTTACTTGATCATAATAGTCACTTTGGCTGTACTGGCAAGTTTGAAACTGTTCGTTGCTTTAAGCGTAATGACATGCGTGCCCGGTTTGAGCGTGGCGATATTCAACGTTTCGCCGCCGCCCAGATCGCCTTGCACATCCGAAGACCATGCTAATTGATCGTCTTGGTAGAGCCAATCATCTTGCAGATCATACGCCGCGCCAGAGAGTGCCACTTCCTCGCCCACCTTGAACGTTGCATTATCCACGGGGTCTTCAATGAATACTTCGGGCGCTTTGAGCGGCACATTGAACAAATCGCTCACCGCTTCAGTCGCGTTGATGCCATCGGTCGCCGTGACTTTGATCCGACCAACCGTCTTATCGCTACCGGGGATCGTCGTGAAATCATCCTCCCATTTCGTATCCGTGATTTCAGTGGCAAGCGCGACCCAGTCTTCGCCATTGTCGCTATACTCGACCGAATAGTACATGGTCGCGCCGTCTTTGTGCTTGGCTTCCCAGGTGATAGTGTACTTGCCGTCTAATTTTTCGTTTGCCTTGGGTGTCAAGATTTTGACTTGGGGCGAGTTCGGGTAAACGGGCACCACCTTCAAAACATCTGTGCCCTTGACGACGCGGAACGCCGCTGTTTTATCTGGGAATGGCACGGCAAGTTCGAACGGCGCATCCGTCACAATCTTTGGCGGATTCGAGTTCACGATGAATTGCGGCTCGAACGACATACTCGCGAGCGTATTGCTCATCGCGTCCACCGCTTGAATGGCATATTTGCCACCGGGGTCTTTGACGGCAACGGTATCCGTGAATGAATACCACGGTTCAATTGTGACCTTGCCTTCCTTTGTCACCATACCAAATGCCGCAACATACTTGATCGAATCCGAAGGTGCGGCTTTATGCAACGCGGCGACCGTAGCATTTGGCGCCATTTGATCAAATAGCCACGACCAAAGTTCAGCCGTTGTCCAGTTCTTGTCTTGGGGAATCCCCGAACCCATAAAGCTTGCCATGTCCGGCAACGCACCGCGTCCGCCAACTTCGTACGGATAATCCGTCTCTGCTTTGACAAGCGACGCCGTGCCGACTGGGAACGGGAGCGCGACCGATTTTTCGCAACGGAACGTTGTATTCTCGCGGTTGTTCCAATCGCGTCCAACAAACGTTGGCGGCGGATTATTCACCGCGCAGTTGAACGCGCCGCCCATCTGATCGTACTCGTCGCCAGCCTTGAACACGTGCGCCACTTCGTGCGCGACAGTGGCGGGCGCATCCTCGTCCGACTCGGTGATGATGTTGGCGGGCGCGCCATAGGTGTACCCTTGCACGTTGCTATCTTTGCCTTGGCGATCCTTGACAAAGCCAACAATCAAATCATAGCACACCGGCGCTTTGGGATTGGCGGCACATTCCTGCGGTTGCAAATTCGCCAACGCGATCCACAATTCTTTCATCCCGTCGTCGGTTTTCAAATTGAACTTGTCGTCGGACGCATCCAGGTTTTGACCAAGCACCCATTTGTAATCTTCGGGCGCAATGGGATAAACCTGCTTCATAAACTCGCCTTGCTTTTTCCAGCGTTCGTCCGGCACACGCACATCGCCGGGACCATAATTTGCCTTGACCGCCACCGCGAGAATTTTCAACGGTCGGCGATCTTGGAATTTCGCGGTCGCGGTCGCGGTTGCGCCGCCGACGGTTGCCGCGAATGTGTAATCGCCCGCTTTCCAATCACCGCACGCCGCGCGATTGGGGCATACAAAATCTACAACCTTGGTTGAATCAGCCGCCACCGGATCGAGCGTCACAATCGTATCGCTACCGCGTTTGACGACGACTTGATCCGTGCCAGCTTTCGGCGTAACCGCATTGGCAAGGAGCACGCGAATCACCGTGTCTTTGCCAGCCACATACTTGTCCGACTGCGTGCCTAACGCTTGGTTGATTTGAATCTTGATCTCGCCGCTCGGCGATTGCGCAAACGCGCCATGCACTAACAAGGTCACACTGATCAGAGCCACACAAACTACTCCTACTGTTTTTAGAGCCAATCGGTGCATCATGCCTAACCTCATTGAGTTTGATCGTCGGGGCAAATGTATCGGATTTGCTCCAACGTCACGTCATAGAATGTTGCCAAACCTGCTCAAAATTAAATCGGTGCTCACCCAATATGTTTGCAATGTCTCTTGTTTCAAACGCCTCATCTCGAAAGCATGCCTTGGGTCATCCAGAACAATAACCAGCGCTTGGCGTCACTTGTTCGGATCGGTTCCACTTGGCAGTGCCGAACCACTGGGCGCTTCGTTTCTTGGCAATCCTGATTCTGGCACGCTTGCCGATGGATGCGCCGCCACTTGATCGAGCATCCAGCCAGCCACTTGCGCGCCAACCACCGCGCCGCCACGATAAATCGTTTGCACCGCGTCGGCAATATCGCGCAAGCTGTTTTCGTCTTTGAGTTTATAACCCCACACGCCGAGCCGCAACAATTCCAGCATCAAAAATTCATGGTCAACGCGGCAAAGCGCGAGAATTCGGCTCGCGGGTAAACTTTGAACGAGTGTTATGACGACCGTCGGATCAACAATGGCTTGCGGATCGACATCCCAAAGAATAACATCGGGTTGCAAAGCGGAAATAGATTGAGGAATCAACACATGGTCAGATAATTCGCCGACCACGGTAAATCGCCCCGCGCGCGCCAGCACACCGCCTAGCTCAAGGCGGAGCGTTTCGTCGCTAATAATAATGAGGACACGAATCGGTGTGTCCATAAAAACAACCTCGGAAGTGGCTGTGCTTACACCGCATCTGGATCATCGCATACTTTGTCCTTTTGGCACAGACAAAAAATGACCGCGTTGATAGCAAAAAAATACTCGCGTGCAAGTAGTTTATTACTTGCGCGCGAGTACCGCGGCACTGGTCCTTTAACAAGGCAACCCGTTGGCTTACATCACAAATCCTGTTCAAGCGTTGCCCAACCGCGCCGTAACGCGACGAGCGCGGCTTGCGTGCGATTGTTCACGTGGAGTTTTTGAAAAATATCGCGCAGACGATTAGCGACCGTGCGCTCGGCAATCCCTAAATGATCGGCAATGGTTCGATTATCTTCGCCATGCGCGACCAGTTGCAGAACCGCCATTTCGCCTTCGGTCAATTTTTCTGCTCCGGCGAGATCGCTGGCTGGTTGACTGATGCGCCGAAACTCTTGCAATACTTGCGCCGCCAAACCAGGATCGATCAGCGCTTCGCCGCGAGACACGGCTTGGACGGCGGCAACCAGGTCTTGGCCATCCATATCCTTGAGCAAATAACCTCGCGCGCCCGCTTTGATCGCTAAAAAGACATATCGCTCCTGGCGATACATCGTCAGAATCACAACGCGAATCGCCGGTTTAGTTGCCGTAATGACGCTGGTCGCTTGGACGCCATCCATCTCCGGCATGTTAATATCCATCAACACAATATCGGGTTCCAATTGACACGCCAATTCGACGGCTTGTTTACCGTTCTCGGCTTCGCCAATCACATCAAAGCCGCCGAGCAATTCGCAAATCTGACGCAACCCTTCGCGGAACAGCCGATGATCGTCGGCAAGCAAAACCCGAATGTGTGCCATGGGTATCTCCTCTGGAAATAAACCACGAATGGACACGAATCAACACGAATAAAAACCATGCGTGACGCGGAGCGTTTGTGAGATTCGTGGTTTCCATTTTCATTTGACCGCTAATGCGCCAACGGCAAGGAACAACTCTTGGGTGAACATGATGAACGCCCACGATTACAAATGAATCATTCCGCGTATGGCTCAACCCGCCACGGCATCGGCAACGTCACCCGCACACAGGTTCCCTGCCCAGATTCAGACTCGATGGTCAGCGTCCCACCGACGCCCGCCACACGTTCGCGCATTTGAACAATACCATAATGTCCGCGCCGCGCCGCTTGCTCAAGTGTGCCAACCGCAAAACCGATGCCATCGTCCTCAATCTGCATGACCACACGATCAGCCGATTCGAGATTGAGCGTCACGCGCACACGCCTAGCGCGCGCGTGTTTGCTGATATTGTTGAGCGCTTCTTGCGCGATCCGCATCAATAACGGCTCCCACCCAACGGGCAACCGCTCGCGCGCGCCAGCAATGCTCAAATTGGCAACGAGACCTTGCTGTTCGCCAAACGCCGTGACAAATTGTTGCATGGTTTGGTAAAAACCCAATTCGTCAAAGTCCACTGGGCGCAACGCAAAGATCGAGCGGCGCACTTCGCGGATATTGTCCGCCAAAATAGTGTGAGCGCGATCCAACTCCTGGTGCAATTTTGTCGGGTCGCTATCTACTAATGTTTGCCACACATTGACGCGCGAGCAGATGCGTGCGCCAAGTTCGGATGTCATCAGGAATCGTCGCCCGCGTCAACATCGGCACATTGAGCGCGGCGGCAGGCACATTCCACGCCGCCATCTGATCGGCGGCATAGCCGCGCAAGAGATCGTTCAACAACGCCGTGTCTTGCGCCGCGAGTGGCGCGCTGTGCAATTGCGGCATCCGCGAGAACCGTTGCTTTATTTTTGATCGTCAGTAAATAGCCGAGGACGATCACATGCCAGATGATCATCGGCAAATAATCCATAGCGGCGGGGGAAATGAGGAACCAATCCGAGTTCATACCTGGTTACGTTTCTGGTAAAATGTTCTAGCACTCGCACAAACGCGTTCGCACTCCGAGTATATCTACATTGTCACGCCGCGTCAAAACAAGACCCGCCAAATTGTTTTGGCGGGTCAGAACGTCAATTCACTTGAAGCAATTCAACTTCAAACACGAGCGTCGCATTGGGCGGAATCACGCCGCCCGCGCCACGCGCGCCGTATCCCAGTTCTGGGGGAATCGTGAGTTTACGCTTGCCGCCGATCTTCATGCCAGCGACTCCTTGATCCCAGCCCTTGATCACCTGCCCCGCGCCTAACACAAATTCAAACGGCTCGTTGCGATCATACGACGCGTCAAATTTCTTGCCGTTCGTCAACGTACCGCGATAATGCACTGTCACGCGCTTGCCTGTGACCGCTTCCGCGCCAGTGCCGATTAGAACATCTTCCACAATCAATTGGTTTGCCAACGCTCTATCCTTTCTTGGAAATAGAGACGAGCCAGCAACGCGTCTCTACCTGATGGAGATTACAGTCCCGCTTCCGCGCGCAAAATTTCCGCCTTGTCCATCACTTCCCAGGGCGCGTCTATATCGTGCCGGCCAAAGTGACCATACGACGCCGTCGCTTGGTAAATCGGGCGACGCAAGTTCAAGTCGCGGATGATCGCCGCCGGACGCATGTCGAAATGTTTGTTAATCAGTTCGACAATTTTATCGTGCGGCACTTTTTCCGTTCCAAACGTTTCGATCATAATCGAAAGCGGGCGGGCAACGCCAATCGCATACGCCACCTGAATCTCCAAGCGATCCGCGAGACCGGCCGCGACGACATTCTTCGCCACATAGCGCGCCATGTAAGCCGCCGAGCGATCAACCTTGGTCGGGTCTTTGCCGGAGAAGGCGCCGCCACCATGCCGCGCAATGCCGCCGTAGGTATCCACAATGATCTTGCGACCGGTCAATCCAGCGTCGCCCAACGGACCACCCACAACGAAACGTCCGGTCGGGTTGATATACACTTTGGTTTCCTTGTCGAACAAGTGCGCCGGAATCACAGGCTCGATGACATGCTTGCGGACATCAGCGTGAATCTGTTCCTGGGTCGCGCTATCCAAGTGTTGCGTCGAAATAACCACCGTGTCCACGCGCACGGGTTTGCCGTACTGGTACTCGACCGTGACCTGGGATTTGCCATCGGGTCCCAGGTACGGAATGGTACCGTCTTTGCGAACCTCGGCGAGACGTTTGACGAGTTGATGCGCCAGCGAGATCGTCAGCGGCATCATTTCCGGTGTCTCGTTGCACGCGAAACCGATCATCATGCCCTGGTCGCCCGCGCCGATCTTGTCAATCGGATCACCGCCATCATCGCCACGCACTTCGAGCGCGTCGTCCACGCCCTGCTTGATGTCGGGGGATTGCTCTTTCAGCGAAACGATAATGCCCGCCGTTTTGTAATCGAGGCAATACTTGGAATCGGTATAACCGATTTTGCGGATCGTCTCGCGCGCAATCGCTTGCGCGTCAAAATACGCCGTCGTCGTGATCTCGCCGAGAATCGCGATCACGCCCGTCGTGGCGGCGGTTTCGCACGCCACGCGCGCCATCGGATCTTTGGCGTAAATTGCGTCTAATACGCCATCCGAAATTTGGTCGCACAATTTATCTGGGTGACCTTCGGTGACCGATTCCGACGTGAGCAATAACTTGGGCGAACTCATAAAGGTGGTACTCATCTTGTCTCCTTAAAGTATACAGAAGGCAGAAAGCAGTTGGCTGAATTCGTTGACTGCCATCTGCATACTGCCAACTGCTTTCTATTTTTTACGTGCCTTCTTCCCACGAGGTCAGATATGCCGCTTGTTCCGGCGTCAGCGTGTCAATCGTCACGCCCATCGCTTCCAATTTCAAACGCGCGATTTCCTTGTCAATATCGGCGGGGACCGCAAACACATGCTTGGGCAAAGTCGCGCTGTGCTTGACGAGGTACTCGGCACTCAACGCTTGGTTGGCAAACGACATGTCCATCACGGACGAAGGGTGACCTTCGGCGGCGGAGAGATTCACGAGCCGACCTTCGGCCAGCAAGTTAATGCGGCGGCCATCTTTCAAAATATATTGATCAACAAATTCGCGGACATGCCGTTTTTCAACCGCGATTTTTTCAAGTTCGGGGATATTGATCTCGACGTTAAAGTGACCCGAATTGGAAATGACCGCGCCATCTTTCATCAAGGGGAAATGGCGTTCGTCAATCACATTCTTGTCGCCGGTCGCCGTGACGAAAATATCGCCGACCTTTGCCGCTTGCGCCATTGTCATCACTTCAAAGCCGTCCATTAACGCTTCGAGCGCCTTGAGCGGATCGACTTCGGTGACAATCGTGCGCGCACATTCGCACCCATGCCGCGCGCCCGGCTCGCAATGCCGCGCGAACACCAGCCATAACCACCGGTTACAAACACCTTGCCCGCGTAGAGCAAATTCGTCGCGCGCGTAATACCGTCAAGCGTGGATTGCCCCGTGCCATAGCGATTATCAAACAAGTGTTTGGTCAACGCGTCGTTCACGGCGATGACCGGATATTTCAACGCGCCGTCGTGCGCCATCGCGCGCAAGCGAATCACGCCCGTCGTGGTTTCTTCGGTCCCGCCAAGCACACCCGGAAGCAAATCGGTGCGTTCCTTGTGCAAAGTCGAAAGCAAGTCTGCGCCATCGTCCATCGTAATGTTCGGCGCGAAATCGAGCGCGGCGCGCAAGTGGCGATAGTACGTCGCATTATCTTCGCCCTTGATCGCATAGACCGGCACTTCGAAATCGGCGACAAGCGACGCGGCAACATCGTCCTGGGTTGATAGCGGATTCGAAGCAGACAGCACCACATCGGCGCCACCCGCGACGAGCGTCCACATCAAATTGGCGGTTTCGCTCGTGACGTGCAAACACGCGGACACGCGCAAACCTTTCAGGGGGCGTTCTTTTTCAAAACGCGCGCGAATCTGCCGAAGCACCGGCATATCGTTTTCAGCCCACTGGATGCGGTAGCGTCCTTTTTCCGCCAGGGACATATCCTTGACATCATGTTCTCGTTTGGTCATTCGTTGCTCCTTGATTTGATTTTGTTTCGTGATCGAACTTGTGATCAGTCTATCGTTAATTACAACGCCAGTGTGTTACCAAATGCTTGTTGATAGCGCGCGATAAATTCGGGCAAGGTGTATTTGTGATTCTGCGTGCCTACTTCTTCGAGCGCGTAGGTTGCCGCTAAACTTCCCAGCTTGCCAATCGTGTCCCAGTCCAATTTTTTCAAATAGCCCTTGATGATGCCGGCACGATACGCATCCCCGCCGCCGGTTGGGTCGGCTTGGCGCGTCGCAGGCACAATCGGAATGTGAAGCGCTTGTCCTGCCACGCGAATGGTCGAACCCTTGTCGCCCAATGTGACGATCAGGGTTTGCGTTGCCGCCGCAATCTGATCTTCGCTCCACCCCGTCTTGTTCTTCATCATTTCCAATTCGTACTCGTTGACAATCGTCATCGTCGAGCCAGTCACGCCCGCCGCAAGTTGTTCGCCATCCAAACGAATGATCTGCTGACTGGGATCGTAAATGTACGGCAAATGCAATTCCTTACATTCGCGTGCGTATTGCACCATCGCGCGCGGATCGTTCGGCGAGATCACCACGAGATCAATCGGCGCGCCGCGTCCATGTTCTTTGAACGATAGTTTGTGCGCGTGTGCCATCGCGCCCGTGTAAAACATGGCGATCTGATTTTGCTTGCCATCGGTACTGACAAAAAACGACGCAGTGAAATCGTCCGGGATGGCAATGATCGCGCTTGTGTCCACGTTATTCGCTTCAAGCCACGCACGATAATCGGTGAAATCCTGCCCGACGGTTGCCATGATGCGCGGGCGCTCGCCCAGCAAAGCCAGGTTGTACGCAATGTTGGTTGCCACGCCGCCGCGCTGTTTTTTCATCGAGTCCACAAGGAACGAGACGGAGAGATTCGCAATCTTGTCCGGCAAAATGTGGTCGTGGAACATGCCGGGAAACTGCATAATGTAATCGTAGGCGATCGAGCCGGTAATTAAAACACTCATTGAAACTCCAAATTTATTTTTTCATCATTCGTTGCAAATTTTCCACAAACGGCGGATAGACCACGCCGCGTTCCGTCACGAGTCCCGTGATGTATTTATTCGGCGTCACGTCGAATGCCGGGTTGCCCACGCGCACGCCCTCGGGTGCAATCGCCACGCCCTCAATGTGTGTAACTTCGCGTACATCGCGCTCTTCAATCGGAATCAGATCGCCGTTCGACAAATTCATGTCAATCGTCGAAGT
The DNA here is from genome assembly GCA_037440365.1 of Chloroflexota bacterium. Classification (GTDB taxonomy): domain Bacteria; phylum Chloroflexota; class Anaerolineae; order UBA4142; family UBA4142; genus JBBIUF01. The sequence continues at coordinate 11,947 of JBBIUF010000052.1, read as the reverse complement.
TGGCATTACCGAATAAAACGGAATTCCATTTTCGTGTGCGACCACCGCGACCTGGTACGTGCCGATCTTGTTCGCCACATCGCCATTCGCCGCCACGCGGTCCGAGCCGACAAAACATTTTTGCACCTTGCCTGCGCGCATGTAATGTCCCGCCGCATTATCCGCGATCAACGTCATCGGGACACCGTATTGCATCAGCTCCCACGCGGTCAGCCGCGCGCCTTGCAAGCGCGGGCGCGTCTCGTCCACCAACACGTGAATCGTTTTGCCTTGCCGATGCGCTTCGATAATGCAACCAAGCGCGGTGCCTACATCCACCGTTGCGAGCGGGCCCGTGTTGCAATGATGGAGAATCGTGTCGCCGTCGTTGATCAACGCCGCGCCATTCTTCGCCATTGCCGCATTGATCGCAATATCTTCTTCCGCGATCTGTTGCGCTTGCGCGACGACAAAATCGCGCAAGCCGTTTGCGTCACCGTCAAAGGCGCGCACCGGGTTCATCACGCGATCTAACGCCCACATTAAATTAACCGCCGTCGGGCGCGTGGCGCGCAATTCTGTGTCCGCCACATCAAGATCGCGTTCCAACTCGGTGCGAGTCTGCGCCGTGGATTTGATAGCGGCAAGCGCGAGTCCAAATGCCGCCGCCGCGCCAATCGCCGGTGCGCCGCGAATCGTCATATCCTTGATCGCATTAGCAACCGCGTGATAATCGCGGCATTCAACCATTTCAAATTGACGTGGCAATTTGCGCTGATCGATCATCTTGACCACATCGCCCGCCATTTCAATCGTTCGCATCATCATCTCCGGGCAAAAAAAATTCTCCCTGACAAGAGAGAATAACTCGAGTCCATCTCTCATCTTCCAAGCCGCGCTTGCTGGCTTGACGGAGTTGGCACCGTCCGGTAAAAGCGTTTTATAAAACGTCTCTACGGGGTTGCCGAGGTTTCACAGGGCCGTTCCCTCCACCTCTCTGGATGAGTGTCCAGTTCATATTCAGTTACACGGATTTTATAGCACAGTCGAAACGATTTGTCAATTTGAAAAATGTTAATTCACGCGCACCGTGCCCAAGCGCGCGGCGTCGCCATCATTGCGAATGGATAACCGCACGCCGTCACGTGAGCGATACAAGCCAATTTCAATTGTGTAATCACCTGGCAAGACATCGCGCGGGATCATCAACGCGTATTCATCCGCGACGATTTCGCCCGCGTCCCAAAACGAAGTGGGGTATGCGCCACCCTGTGGCTGATCATCTTTTTGCGCGACCGTCTTGCCATTCACATCGAGCAGGTGAATAAACACGGTGTCATCTTGCGTTATCGCCGCAAGCGCGCGCCAAGTCAATTTCACGCGCAACGTATCACCCCGCGCGACCTGGTTCGGCGCCGTGTAACCCACAAGCGCAAGCTGATCGGCAAAATTGATCGGCGCGCGCGGATTTTCGATTGGCGCGTTCGTCGCCCCCGCAATTTTGAAACGCGCGATGGTTGGCGTGACGACATTCCCTTGTGGATCGCGCGCGGTCAGGTTCGCCAATGGCACGCGGCGAAACAAACTGGCTTCGATGCGACCCACTCCCGCGCGCGCGTTCAACGCAATCGGAATCTGATATTCGTCCGCAAAGATTTCACCTGGTTGCCACAAACGGGTCGGATACATTCCGCCGCCAGGAAATGCATTCCACCGCGCAACGATCTGATCATTCGCATCGAACACAACAATGCTCACCGAAAAATCTTCGCTGATCCACGCGCGCGCGCCAATACAACGTCAGTGGCAATTCCGCGCCCGGGGCAATGGTTCTTTGCGGCAGAGCATAGCCAACCAACTCGGCTTGCTGATCAAATGTAAGATGAACCAAATGAGGCACACTCGACTCATCGGCGATATGGGCAGGATACACATACGCAGGCGCAATGATGGTAAACGGCGCGAGCAAAGAAAAAACAAACAAAAAGCTAACCAGTCCGTAATTCAAATTTAGAATTTTGAATTTTGAATTACGGATTCTGAATTGCTCCAGACCCCATGCCAACAACACTGCGACTGCGCTGATTGCCGGAAAAATTAGCCGACCTTGCGACGCCATCGTGAGCCAAGTCCAGCGTACGAGCGAAAGCACTATGATCCCAAGCCACAACGTCGGCAGAGCGAGTAACCGGGGCAACTGGCGGCGCACAAATCCAATCGCTAAACCAACAAGTGCGAGGACGGAGAACACATCGAGCAAACTATAAACCCAGCTCGGCGCAATGAGATTGACCCCGCCCAGGTTGCCCCAAAACGAAATGCGAAAACCCTGCAATTCACCCAGCAAACTCGCAACCGTAACGGGCGTTTGTCGCCCGCCGGCAATCTGCACCCAGACATTGAACGCCGACGGATCGCCGTAGAGCATCCAATTGCGCGCATACCACCAAAAGGCAATGACGATCACGATGCCGGCGCACGCTAAAGAATTCCATAAAACACGGAACGCCGCGGACGAACGCAAACGACGAAAATTTTCCTGCGCTTGGCCGCGTTTGTCGGCGTGCCACTCCCGCCAAAGTAAATTCGCAAATACGCCAGCCGCGACGACGAGTAAACCCAGATTGCTGATTTTCGTCAGCGCGCCAAGCCCCAGGACGATACCTAGGATCACAAACCGCCACGTGGTGGCGCCGCGCGTGACAAGTTGCACGAGCAAAAGGAGCGATAACGTCGCAAGCATCGTCGCCAGGTTGTCGTTATTCACCGAGGCGCTGATGAAAATGAACATTGGGTTGAACGCCACAAACGCGGCGGCAAACGCGGCGAGCGTTCTAGTTTCAATGTCATTGCGCGGACGATTTTTGCCCGAAGCAACCTCCGAGTCTTGGATCGGGAATCGCGTCGCCGTTTTATGGATCGCAATATCATGCGCGTTTCCAATTTCCAATGCAAAGAAATAGGTAAACGCAACGGTGCACGCCGAGAGAATCAACGAAAGAAAGCGGATGAGGTGAACCGCCAGTGTTGTATTCTGCCAGGGAAAATTTTCCGCACTCGTATGGACGACCATATTCTTGTTGCCGAACGCAAGCGGGATACCAATTTTTGCTTCAGGGTTACGCCATAACCGATCCGCCAAATCGCGCGAATCGATCCAAAATGTCGCCAACGCAGAAATCGCGTAATACAGCGGCGGCTGTCCGCCCTCTTGCTCCCATAATGTTTTCACGTTCGGATCCTGAATCGGCAATTCATGCCCGGTCGCCAGCGATTGCACAAATGGATAATGCCACAATTCATCGCCGGCTTCAAAGATCGGTGTGACGACGGAATACGTGACGCCGAGCGCGAGAAACATGGCGAGAATGAGGACAAGCCAACGCCGTGATTGAACCATTGACATGAATTTTTTCATGCTATTCGATGCGAATTGTCGCGAGACGAGCCGCCGCGGTACCGTCGCGCTGTGGGATAGGTTGCCAGGTCGTGGGATCAAGCAAACGGATTTGTAACGTAAACGCATCCCCAATCGGAACGTCTGATGCGACGGATAGGACGCGCGCATCCACAATCATTTCGCCGGGTTGCCACACCGTCATCGGTGGTTTACCGGCGCGCGGCGCGCCAACATTTTGTGCAATAATCTGCTCGGCAGAATTTTTCAACTCAACACTCACTGCAAAATTTTGATCAAGCGCCCCGGTCGCTTGCCAGTACAAGATCAACGCCAGCGCTTCGCCGCGTTTAACATGCGTCCCAGATACTTCATAACCCTTCAAACGCAGTGGCTTCACAAAATCAAATGACGCCGCGGAGGCTGGTGCGCTGGAATCAACTTGAATCTCGCGCGTGCGTTTCTGTTCGTCGAAATAAATCACCAGCGGATTGGCGTGATCACGCAAATTTGCGCGGCGCCCATTGGTTTCGTTACTCGACACTGAAATATCTCTACCATAGCGCACGAAGAACATACCGGATAATTCCGAAGTCAGCGTCGGCGGATCAATGAAATACAAATAGGTATCGGCAGGAAAACCAGCGTGGCGTTGCGTAATATCACGAAACGGTACACGCGTCTGCCGCCCAAGCTCCGCGAAATCGGCAACCGCATTTGTCACGCCCCATGCATTGCCGACAACGATCAACCCAAGCGCGGCAAACGCGGCCGGACCAACCCACCGGCGCGCGCCCCATGCCGTTGTCCCCCACTCAATCGCCCTAGCCAAGACAATCGCCGATGCCATCGCCGCGAAATAAAGATAGCGGGTAAAAAACCAGGGAAAGTTGATGACCGGCACAAACGCAATCACACTGGCAATTCCCAGGAACAATAGCATGGCGTTTTGCTTGACCCTGACGATGAGGGTTAACGCAACAACCATGACACCCAACCAGATGTAATTGAGCGGATCGGGCAAGCCCCAGGGGAATGCGAGTGCGGCGAGATATTGCAGAAAATTCGTCAATGAATGTTCGCCCAAGCCATAACCATATAAATTAGTCAACACACTGCGCGACTGAATAGATACTTCAAGCGGTAAATAAAAAATCCAGACGGCAAAAAATGGCGCATAGCGCCGCACCCACTCACGCGCTGGAATTTTTTCCCGCAGAACCAATTGGTTGAACAAAACCAGCATCACCGGCAAGGTCACGCCAAATTCTTTTGAAAGTAGCGCGGCCAGAAATGCTCCAAACGCGGCAAGATGCCACGCACGCCGTTGCGATTGCAAATGCAACGTCCAGAACAAGAGTGTCAGGAGATAAAAAAAGGTCACCTGAAAATCGGCATCGGCGGGCCAGAATACAGAGACGCCATACAACGGCAAGCCAGCATAAATCAACGCGGCAAACAATGCCAGCCGCGCATTCCGCGTCACGCGCCATACGATTGCCCACAGCAAGAGACAGTTCGCTAGATGCACCAAAATATTGACGATGTGATAACCGACCGGGTTACCCCCGAAGAAAATATACTCGATGCCATAGACCATGCCTTGCAAAGGACGATACCAGCCGGTTTGCAGACGTGGATCAAAATAAAACGCGAGGTATTGTGAGAATGAAGAACGCCCAGCGATTTCGAGGAATGAATAGTCATCGCCGTAGAAATTGAGGCGCACGGCTGGGGCATACGTGATAGCAACTACAGCCGCAATCAGAGCGACACTCGACCAGAAAATTTTGCGTGACATTATTTTTCGATGAGGCGCAAGGGCGCAATGACCAATGTATCGGTATTCGAATTTTGAATTGGCACGCGCTGTTGATTCGCCGGATCATAGATGCCAATCTCAAGAAACGCATCATTGTCTATCGGCGCGTCCGATGGAATCGGCAAAACGATACCGTCCGCTAACAAGCGTCCAGGCTCCCATGCACCTGTCGGCGCATTGCCTTTGCGCGGCGGACTGTCGCTCCCCGCAATCATTTTTCCATTGCGATCAACGAGATGAACAAAGACTGTATAATCTTTTTCGATCTTGCCCGTCGCGCGCCAATACAATAATGCGATCATTACATCGCCGCGCGTCAACGTCGTGCGCGCAAGCTCGACATTTTCCAGCGACAATGGCGCGGCAAAGACGATTGGCAAAGCGGGGGTTGCGCGCTCGCCGGAACCTGGTTCGACAGCAACCTGATGCGGCTTGCCCGTATCGTCAAAATAGAAAACGAACGCGGCGGCATGATCGCGCAAATGCGCGACTGGATCAACCAAGTGATCTGTGCCGCTCACCGTCACGCCAGAACCATAGCGCAAAGTAAACATTCCCGCTAGCTCGGACAAGGGTGTGATCGAATCAATAAAGTACAAGCGTGTGTCAGGCGGAAACATTGGATTCGCCTGCGAAATATCGCGGAACGGCACGCGGCGCTGACGCGCAATTTCGGCAATCCCGGCATTGGCATGTGCAATGCTAAAATAACTGCCCATGACCAGCAACGCCAGCGCAAAGCTGACAACGCCCGCCATCCACCGTGAGTGCGGCAAACGCGCTAGCGCAAAATCGAACCAGAGCGCAAGCAAAATTCCGGAGACCATTGCGGGTAAATACAAATACCGTAATTCGATAAATGGAAATGGCAAAACCGGCGCAATCGTCACGAGCCAGGTCAAACCTAAAAACGTCAAGCCGCGATTGCGCGAGCGCAACGTCACAAACACAAACAACCCCAGCGCAACTGCGAGCCAGATCAAATTGCGTTCGTCAGAGAATGGCATCGCGTCAACAACTTGGGTGTCGTTCGGAATAAAATAGCCCCAGGGAAATACAGTCAGCGACAGGTACTGAATGAGAATCGAAACCAATTGCGCGCCGAGGGCATAACCAAATACGCCCGCGAAGGTATGCGTGCTCTGGGTGTTGTACTGCACCGCAATGAAAAAAATCAAGATCGCGCCAAACGCCCAATAGCGGCGGAGGGTTTGCGGCACGTCCAGCCACGTGAGTAATCTCTGCGCGGCCGGACCTTTTGGAGCAGGTGGCGGCGCAAGCACCAAACGTTCGAGCAGGAATAAAACAGCCGGCAATGTCACCGCCATTTGCTTGGTGAGCAAAGCCAGCGCATATAAAGTCAAGGTGATCAAGGCATGGCGTCGTTTTCCGGTGTCACGATAATTCAGCCAGAACCAAATACCGAGCAGATAAAAAATCGTCGCCAGTGGATCCGTGATATTGATCCAATTGATCGCGAGCGCGTAAACCGGAAAGGTGGCATAGAACAACGCGGCGATAAACGCCACGCGCCATTTATTCGCCACGCGCCAGATCAGCGCAAATAAAAGCGCCACATTGATTGCATGGAACGCAACATTGACCGCATGATAGCCCATGGGGTTTGCGCCAAAAAATTTGTACTCGAGCAAAATCTGGACGCCTTGTAACGGACGATACCACAAGGTTTGCAAGCGTGGATCAAAATAGCGCGCCAGGTAGTCCGATAAACCCAAGCGCGCAACCGGTTCCAAGAAATTGTAATCGTCGGCGAAGAAACCTGTCGTCAAGGACGAGGCGTACACAAACATCGCCACGCCGCCCAGTACAAGCGCGCTCAAAATGCCGTATCCCATCCGCTTGCGGTTTTCCGCTTGCACTTAATTGGCTCCTGTCGCTTGATTGCATCCGGTATACATGCGAATTTCTTTCAGCGCGATCTCCGCCGGTACATGCGCCGGATCGAGCCGCAGGCGCACCACATGATCGCCAATCAACAAACTACCCGCTTGCGCCAGGTTGACGCGATAGGTATGAAACACGCCATCAGTTTGGACTGGAAACACTAGACGCTGGGCGGGCGAAAACTCGGATTGCGCACTCGTCATCCACAACAACGCACCTTGCGCGATCGGCGCGGATGCGCGCACGCGCATTTCAATTTCAATATGATCGAGATTCAGCGCTGATACATCGAACAGTGGACTAGCCAGGTTTGGATCGTCGCCGGTCGTGTTGAACCACATGGCCCCGTCACGGATTTGGATTTGATCGATCTGATTCCACGCTTGCCAACCGGCGTCAGCGCGCGCAAAATTCCACGTCACCGCCGCTTGCGCGGCGCGGCATTGCGCGCGCGCTTGCAACATGCCGCGAATATCTATGCGCTCGGTTAATTTGCGGCGGCTATATTCGACAAAGAATGCGTGATCGAGATTATCGGCGACAATCGGGAATTGCTTGATGTTTTGCGCGCGCAAACTTGGGTTGCGATAGGCGATCCGTAATGCCGCATCCAGGTTTTCGTTGTAAATATAGATATTGCGAAAAATTTCCGGCACACCCAAATAATACACCGTCGCGCCATCAGGTAGCGTTGGAAACAAACGCAGAGTTTCGGTGCGCACCGCGTTTGTGACCGCGCCCGCCGCCGCCCAATCTGCCACGCGCACGGACAAACCCCAACTATAAGCAACGAGCAACGCCGCAATCAATGCGCCGCTCAGCGCGCGCGCCCAAGTTGCGCGCGTGGCAAAAGGTTGAACGAGCATTGCCGCCAAGGCAATCGCCAGTCCCGCTGAGGGTGCATACGCTAAACGCGGCGCAACATACGCCGCGCTCGCCGATGGCAATAATGAGATCGCGATCCATGCCGCACCGAACCAAACTGCCGCGCGGCGACGATATGCAATCAACCCGACAAGCGCCAACGCAAGCAACCCCAACGCCGCGCTCATGTTGATGTCACTGACAAATGGTTGCGCCAGGGCTTGCGTGTAAAACTGCAAAAATAACTCGATGCCATAACTTAAAAAACCGCCACCCGTATTGCGCCCAAATTGGCCGAGAAACAGAAACCGCGCGCCCACATACGCCGCCAAGACCAGCCAATAGGGAATCTGCGCAAGCAGGATTTTCCAGCGTAATTTGCCAAACATGAACAAGCGATCAAACGCTAAAAGCAAAATCGGCAATGCGGCAGTATTTTCTTTAGTGCCAAGGGCGAGCGCAAAGGCAATGACCGATAGCCCCGCGAACATTTTTTTCTCGCGGCGGCGATAGAGGGCAAAAAAGGTTACACTCGCAAAATAAAAAAATGAACTCAAAATATCCGTCCGATCCGGAATCCAAGCAACGGATTCGGAATGGATCGGGTGCAAAGCAAAGAGTAAACCGGCGAGGAGCGCGCCCCCACGCTGACGTTTGTCCAAGACCTGGGTCATGAGCGCGTAAATGAGAAAAGAATTCAGTGTATGCAAAATCAGATTCGTTACATGATAGCCCGCTGGCTCCAAACCCCAAGCAATGAAATCAGTGAGCCAGAGCCATTGGACGACCGGGCGAAAGAATACGGACAAATCAGGATTCTGCAAGCCTTGCGCGGAAAAGTCCACGAACCATTGACCGAGTTGATCGCCCTGGACATAATTGCGCGCGTGCGCAAGCAAGTGCCCAATATAATTGAAATCGTCGGCGAGAAAGTACGCCGAGACGATGGGCGCATAGACGATCAAGACCGTTAGCGCGAGGAGGGCCAAAACGATAATCGGCGAAATGCCGCGCCACATCTTTGAGATTGCCTCGCGCAAGGGCGATGGATGAGTCATAACCAACAATTGTTCGCCAGCAGTGCGATCCGAGCGCACGCTAACGCCTTTTGAAAATAACTCGACTAAGCCAGTACGTAATCGGAACGGTTGCGGCGATGACAGCAAAATACGACAGCGATTCATTCAGGCGCAATAGATCTACAAGCACGTAGAGGAACAGCGCACTGGTTACATATTGTACCAAGTAAACGAGTGGATATTGCGCCGCTGTTTTCAATTGAGCTTTCTCTTGAAAGACAAAACGAGTGTTGAGCGCATACGCCAACGCAATACCCGCGACATAGGATAACGCATACGCGGCTTGGTACGGCATGACGAGCAACAACGCAACGTACAAGCCATACGTCAACAGTGTATTGACGCCCCCAGAAATTACGAATCGGATAAATTCATGATTCAAATATTTGATCATGGCGCAACCTGTACGGATTCAATGATGAGATGATCCGCAAACGGCGCGCCATGTTCATCGACCAGAGCCAGCCGGGTTTGAGTGGACGTTGAGTACAGTCCCATTTCAACGCGATACGCGCCCGGTGGCACCTCCGCTGGAATCGGCAACACAATGCCATCGGCGACAGGAATGTTGACATGCCAACGAGTGGTCGGCAAAGCACCTTTACGCGGCGCGCTATCCGATGCCGCGACAATTTGCCCACGCGCATCCAGCACGTGAGCGAATACCGTATAGTCCTGATCGAGAGATGCCAGCGCGCGCCATTCGAGGCGGATCAGGAGCGGATCGCCGCGCTGGATCACTGGGTTGGCAATATCATAACGAGTCAATTGAATTTTATTTTCAAAATCAATCGGCAGAGCGAATGAGGCGCGCGTTGCCAGTGTTTGATCAACACGGATTTCATGCGGGCGATCTTGATCGTCAAAATAATAGGCAAACACATTGGCATAATCCTGCCAGCGCAACGGCTGAGCATCTTCGATGCCACTCACCCGTACATTCAAACCATAACGCGTCATAAATAATCCTTGCAGATCAACTAACGGCGTTTTAGGTGAATAAAAAAAATAGAGCGCGCTGGAATCGGGGAAGGTGATATGTTGCCGCGAAATGTCTCGAAACGGCACGCGCAATTGGCGCGTATATTCCGCCAAGTCGGTTGCCGCCACCGCAACCCGCGCTGAACTGACCAGGACAAGGGCTACGACGAGCACCACCACGATTGCGCCGAATAATTTACGCGCACCGGCAACGCGCCATAACCACTCGAATCCTAGTGCAAAGAAAATCGCGATCGTCGTCATGGAAAGATAGAGATAGCGTGTGTTAAAGTAATCCAGCGGAAAACCGAGCAACGGCGCGATATTGAATAGAGCCACGAGCGCAAGAAACAAAAGCGCGGCGCTTTTTTTATAGATCATTACGCCAACATACACCAACGCGACGATCCCAAGCCAAACATAGTACGCGCTAGCGCCAGGATATTCGCTCGTCCACGGAAACGCCAATGCCGCCATATATGGGATTAGATTGCCGAGCATGTGTGGGCCGATACTAAAGCTAAATTGTCCGACGAATTCGCCGTGGCTCTGCACTTGAACAACCTGGTAGAGATAGGGAATCCATGCCAAGATGAATAAGCCATAACGCGGAATCAATCGGCGAAAATTTGGCTTGACGCCGTAAAACCACCATTCGATCAGGAACAACCAGAGCGGCAAAAAAATAGCAATCTCTTTCGACAAGAGCGCCAGGATATACGCCGCAAACACACTAGCATAATTCAACCGCGTCGGCGCGTCCAAAAAGCGCGTCCAGAGCAGGATTGTGAGGAGATAGAAAAATGCCGCGAGTGGATCCACAACGGCATGCCAAAATACTGCCAAGCTATAACCAGGCAATACCACATAGATCAATGCCGCAGTCAAACCCAAGCGCCAGTTTTTGCCCAGGCGCTGAATTAGGAAAAACAACAATACGGCGTTCGCCGTATGCAACAGATTATGCGCCCAATGATAGCCATCGGGGCTAAAGCCAAAGAGTTGATACAAAAGATAGACATACAAACCTTGCACCGGGCGATAGCCCTGGGTAATGTTCGCCGGATCAAAAAATTGAATGAGATAACGGACAAACGGATATTTCGCCGCCCATTCCAAATACCACCAGCCATCGAGAAACTGAATCTTGAGCGCAGGCAAATACGTGATGATTCCAACAACGGCAATCAACCCCACACTCGCGAGCGTTAATTTTTTTTCGGCGATCCGCTTCATGCGCGCATCACTCCACAATCTCAAATGAGGCAATCGTAACCTGATCCGCCACCACACGACCGGCATCATCTACCAAGGATAAACGTTCGAGCGTTGGTAAATAGTACATGCCCACTTCTAAACGATAGGTCCCTGGCGACACATCCGCCGGAATCGTCACGAGATGCGCGTCCACAACCAGCCGTCCTGGTTTCCAATCTGTCGTTGGTGACTTGCCGCCACGCGGCGACATGTCCTCGCTCCACACGATCTCGCCTTGAGCATTGATCAAGTGGACAAACACAGTATAGTCGCGCGAGATTGGCGCTATTGATCGCCAATATAACAACAGGACATTTTCGCTACCACGTTTGAACGTCGTACGCGTGACTTCGTAACCTTCCAAGCGAATCGGCGCTTGAAAATTTGTCGGCAGTATGGGCGACGTGGTTTGGGTTAGCGCCGCACCAACTGCGATTTCGTGGCGCGTGCCATTCGAATCAAACAAATAGACAAATGAATTTTTGTGCGCGCGGAGATCGGCGAAACGATTTTCATCCACGCCTCCCCATTCGGCATCATTGCTCCACACGCTAAGACCTGTGCCGTACTTGAGCAAAAACATTCCGCTCAAGTTTCGCATAATCATCGGATACGGCGGTTCGACAAAATATAAATAGGTGTCCGGTGGAAAAGTAGGATGTT
>JBBIUF010000051.1:0-31783 GCA_037440365.1 Chloroflexota bacterium | reverse complement strand
CTGCACTTACTTCTGCGCGCCCCGATGTTCCGCTTGGTTTGTTTGCGCTTGCGGCGATGGGGTTGCTGGCAGGGCAAATGCTGTACAAATGGCGGATGGATTTGATCGTCGTCACGCTGGTCACGGTGGTGATTACGATTGTCGCCATGGGCATCGGACCTTTGGGTGTTGATCTGACGAAAAACCCGGTGCCGTGGAAAGACGGACCGATCAGCGGCGCCGTCGTCGCGTTGAATAGCGCGATTGACAGTCTCAATGGCAATCAAGCGATCATGGTTGTCGTTGATCCCACCCGCGCCGATCCGCGCACGCCACCACTCAATGCGGATGGCAAGACGCGCAATTCGACTTCATCGTATGACGCGGCAACCGACACGATCAAGACCTTGCCCAACTATATCTTCTGGGCGATCTTTTTGCTCGTGTTTAGTTACCTGGGATCGAATTTGCCGATCTGGCGATTCGCGCAACCGGTGAACTATATCGGCTTTTGGGTCACGCTCCTCGCGATTGTCTTGAGCATGGTTGGCGGTGCGCTCGCGCCATTCCTTGCGCCCCAGGTAGGCACGTTTACGTTGCCCGCGGTCAAATCGGCCGATCTGGGCTTTACGTTCGTGGCGGGTAAACAATGGCAACCGTTGTGGCCCATGCTGTTTGTCACAATTGCATGTGGCGCTATTTCAGGCTGGCACTCGCTCATTGGCTCGGTCAACACGTCGCGTCAACTCGAACATGAAACGGACGCACTGCCAGTGGGCGGGGGTGGCATGTTGAGCGAGAACGCGCTGGGCTTGCTGTCCTTGATGGCTGTGGCAATCACCGGCATCGGCGGCGTCGGTGGCTTTGCCACTGGCGTGGGGCGCTTGCTGGGCGTGTTGTTCGGCGCAGGCTCGGTTGGCTATGGGACCGCGCTGGGTTATGGCACGTTCATGGTCATTGTGTTGTGCGTGGTGCAATTGCTCTTCCGCGTCATGCGTGTCACGTTGACGGAATGGCTGGGTGACATGATCCCGGTTTTACGGAACATGCACGTCGCCACGATCATTTCCATGATCCTGACCTTGTTCCTCTTGCTCACTGGAACCTGGGTTTATTTGTGGCAGTTGTTCGGCGCGTCGAACCAACTGATGGCGGCGCTCGGCTTGCTCGTCGTGTCGATCTGGTTGCGCTCGACCGGCAAGAATCACCTCTATGCGTCGATCCCGATGGTGTTCATGTATGTCACCACGATGGCGGCGATTTTGGTGAACGCCTACAATCAATGGATTAATGTCTTGACCGCGCCCGCTTTCGCGGGGCAAGGGATTGTGCAGGCGGGCGGTTGGACCATGATGGTGATCTCGGCATTGCTTTTCGCTTGCGCCGCGATTATCGCGTGGGATGGCTGGAAGGCGTGGCAACGCTACGATAAAACGCCGCAAGTGGTAACGGCTCCGACAGAATAATTCAAAGAAAAAACCTGACAGATTTCAAAAATCTGTCAGGTTTTTTCTTTCACCCGCGCATCACGTCGCTGGCGATTTGTTGCAATTCGGAAAACACCTGGCTCGCGGTTTTTGTTTTCAGATCGGGCAAGAGCCAGTGGATTTCAAGGTTCGGCACATCACGATGCACCGACAAGCGGATGAGTTTACCGCCCAGTTGGGTTGCCGACGCGGTGAGTTGGTTCAGCGTGGCGGCATTGCCTTTAGCCGAGTGATAGGCGGTCAAGGTAGGTTGTGCGGTGAGATCGGCTTTCGCCCAGTGCTTGGCTTTTAGATCGCGCTCGGTGTGGTGCGTGGTCCAGCCCTTGGGATCAAAGATCTCGGCTTCAAAGCCCGGCGCGGTTTGTAATTGCGCGCGAAAGATGATCAAGTCGCGCCGTCCGCGCCAACGTGACCAGCCCCACAACAAAATAATATCGCGTGGTTCAAAGACGATCAACGTTTCGGTATTGCGAAACGCGCCGAGCGCTTTGGCGATTTTCAATTCGATCACGGATGAGCCGAGCCAACGGTAGGTCGTGCGCTCGCCAATGAGCGACATGCCCTCGCGCATCCAGCGCATCACGCGATCACCTTGGCGCACATTCCATTGCGTACCCAGGGCGAACGAACCCAGCACGAGTACCGCGATTGCCATCACGATGGGTAAAAGCCATTCTTCTGGCATGGCGTATCCTTTCGAGCGCGCGCGATTTTAACGCGAGCGCGATTATAGCACGCGGCCAATCCTTTGACAAGCATCATCCACGATGTTATAATGGATTTGATCGAGTAGACAGACTGATCGTCGAGAGTGAGTAACCCCTTGAACTGGTCAGGATTCATTCAAGTGGCGCGGGAATTTTTTTACGGGATGACCGCGTTTGAATTTGAAGAGCACGCCGTCGAGATGCGCGGCGCAATGGAAAATCTGTTTATGGCAGTCACCTTTGGCGACATGCTCGGTCTCCCCATTATTCCTCCGTACTATTCCTTACGTTTGCTCCCGTTTGTTGTCCCCAATATCAAGACTTGGAAACGGCGCACCTTGCGCGAGCGCGAGTTTTCCGACGACCATGAATTTGATCTGCACGGCATCTAGCTAATTTTGCACAAAGGAGTGAAAAATGCCAGACGAAAAACCCAAGCAAGAAAGACGCAAAGGACTGGGCGGGCTCCTCGACAATTTCAAAGAGGTGATGTACGGCATGGCGGCGCACGACATGAGCCGCTATGCGATCCGCACCCGCGCCTCAATGGAGCATCTGTTCATCCTCATTACTATGGGCGACCTGATCGGCGTCCCGATTTTACCTCCGTATTATTCCCTGCGTTTATTGCCCTACGTCGTGCCGAACATCGCGACGTGGAAGCGTCGCATGTTGCGTGAAAAAGATGTGAGCGATGCCATGTTCTAAGCGGTCGTCAGTCGTCAGTTGTCAGAACGGCAAGGTCTTGGTAAACCAGACGCGTCTGAAGTGATCTAAATTCTGACCTCTGAATACTGAAATCTGAATTTTCGGAGTATGCCATGTCCCTCAAAGACGTATTTGAAAAAAACCCCAATCGCCGTTACATCATGTTCGGCGGCAAGGGCGGTTTGGGCAAAACGACATTTTCTGCCGCCACCGCATACTGGCTTGCGTCGCAAGGCAAAAAAGTGCTGGTCTTTTCGGTTGATCCGCAAGCCAGCTTGACCGACATTTTCCAAAAAGATATTTTTGGCAAGGGGCCGGTCAAGATCATGGAAAACCTGTGGGCGCAGGAAATTGACGCTGACAGCCATATTAAAAATTACCAAAACGAAATTCGCAAAAAAATTCTCGATATGTATGGTATGGACAAGGTGCCGGACGAGATCGAGGATTATATTCAAGCGGCGTCCGCCGAACCCGCGATGGAAGAGTCCGCGATCTTTGACGCGGTTGTGGACATTATTGTCGAAGGCGATTACGATTATTATATCTATGACCTGGTGCCGCTCGGGCACGCGCTGTACTATCTGTCGATGGCAAAAGTGTACGACGAATGGATCAACAAGATCACCAAACTGCGCGAAGAGATGCGCGAGTACGAAACGATGGTGTCCAAGATCAAGCGCGAAAAAGAAACCGACGAAGATCAAATTCTCACCGAACTCCAGTACATCAAGCATCGCATCAACGCTTCCTCCTCGATCCTGACGGACAAGGAAAAGACTGCGTTCTTTTTCGTCGTCGTGCCGGAAGAAATGATCATCCTCGATACGCAAAAAGCGGCCGAGTTATTTGCCAAGTTTGACGTGCCGATTGCCGGCTATGTTGTGAATCGCGTCCTGCCGCCAGAACTGCGTTCGCAAGCGGTCCCGGCATACCTGACCAATCGCTTGGCGATGCAGAAAAGCTATATGGACAAGATCGACACGACGCTGGGAAACCAGGTGTTGGGGATGGTGCCGGAATTGGAACGCGATGTGACCGGCTTGGCGATGATCGAAAAACTTGCCAAGATCATGTACGGGTAAAGGGAGCGACAAAAATGGCTGGCATTGAAAAATCAATGGCGCAATACATGCACGACCGTCCCAAACTGAAATTTATTTTTTTCGGTGGCAAGGGCGGCGTTGGCAAGACGGTGATGGCAGGCGTGACGGCAATGTGGTTCGCTCAGCAAGGCAAGCGCACCATGCTCGCCTCCACCAATCCGGTGCATAGTCTCTCGGGCTTGCTCACGCAGAATGTGTTTGGGCAACCAACGCCGGTGACGAACGTGCCGAATTTGTGGGCGTATGAAATTGATACCAAAGACACCATTGAGCGATCCAAGAATGACATCAAGAACAAGATTCAATGGTTTTTGAAATTCGCGGAAATTTCGACGCAGGCGGATGCGTTCGTTGAATCGGCAACAATGAACCCGGCGTTTGAAGAATCCGCGATGTTCGAGAACATGATCGATCTGATGTTCAAGGACGAGTACGATGTTTACATTTTCGACACTGCGCCGACGGCGAATGCGCGCCGCTTGCTCGGCATGAGCAAGGTCTACTCGCTGTGGGTAAACAAGATGCTTAAATCGCGCGAGGAAGCCAAGAGTCTGCGCGAACTACTCTCGTTCACCAAGAAAAAAGAAGCCGACCCACTGATGGATTACCTGGTTGGTTTCCGCGACCGCATGGGACATGCGCAACAATTGCTGACGGATAAAGAGTTGACCTCGTTCTTTTTTGTCACCTTGCCGGAAGCGTTGCCGATTGCAGTGATCAAACGCTTTATCAACTGGTTCCACGATTTTGGCATTCCCGTTGGCGGCGTAGTGGTGAACATGGTCATTCAAAAGGATCAGGTTTTGGCAACCTCGCCGGAATTTGTCCGCAATCGCGTGGCGATGCAAGATGCCTACATGACGCAAATCTGGTCTGACTTTAACGGCAATGTCCGCGCGGTGATTCCTCTGCTTGAGAACGAAGTGCGCGGGACCGAAGACCTGGGCAAGTTCATTCAATTTGCCTTTCCGTAGATTTGAGTAAAACGTAAAAAATAAAAATTGAGGATTGGAGATTAGGTCTGCTCCAATCCTCAATTTATTATGGGCGTGCGCCAGGCTTGAGTTGTGCTATAATGTGGACAAGTGTTCTAAAGCAAAAAACCTCAATCTGAAACCTGAAGCCAAAAAATTATGGAAGCGTATTGCGTCAAGTGTAAGGCAAAACGAGAAATCCAAAATCCGCAGGCGTTGTTCAATGCGCGCGGCGCGGCGTACACTAAAGGTGTGTGCGCGGTTTGCGGCACTGGGATGATGCGGCTTGGCGCAACGGACGCGCACGCCACACTGGATCGCGCGGCGATGATGGCGCAAGCGCAAGCGACTAGAGACCAAGGACAACAGACGAAAAAAGATAGAGGACGGAAGACAGAGAACAAGGGAAAAAAATCGTCTCGCGTCGGTCGTCGGCCGCTGGTTGTTGGGCAAGCGATTGGCAACCTCGTCATCGTCGAATCGCCAACCAAAGCGAAAACAATCGCCAAGTTTCTCGGCGCGGGTTATCGCGTGCGCGCGTCAGTTGGACACATCCGTGATTTGCCGCAAAAGCAGATGGGTGTGGACCTTGAGCATGATTTTCAACCGCATTATGTGATTACGCCCAAGAAAAAAGATGTGGTCAAGGAATTGCGCACGCTGGCGCATGCCGCCGCCGAAATTTATTTGGCAACTGACCCGGATCGCGAAGGTGAAGCGATCGCATGGCATCTGGCGCTGGCGCTGGATGACGCTCTGCGCGGCAAGCCCGTGCATCGCGTCGAGTTCCACGAGATCACGCGCGATGCGGTTGATCACGCTTTCGCGCATCCGCGCGAAATTAACCAACCACTCGTAGACGCGCAACAAGCGCGGCGCGTTTTGGATCGCATCGTCGGTTATACCCTTAGTCCGTTGCTTCGTCATAAAGTCAACGCGAAAAATTTGAGCGCGGGGCGCGTGCAATCGGTTGCGGTGCGCTTCGTCGTCGAACGTGAGCGCGAGATTCAGGCGTTTGTGCCAGTCGAGTATTGGTCTATCGAAGCCGAGTTGGCAAAACAGTCACCCGTCACTCATCAACCATCAACAGCAAAATCCTTTCGCGCCAAGTTGATCAAAGTGGGTGACAAGGATTTTGAATGTCATACCGGCGAGGACGCGCGCAAATTAAAATCCGAGTTGGAACAATGCGCGTATCGCGTGCTCGACGTGCGCCGCAAAGATGAACGCCGCAATCCCGCCGCGCCGTTTATCACATCATCGTTGCAACAAGACGCCTCACGCAAACTGGGTTTCAACGCGAAACGCACGATGGCCATCGCGCAACAATTATATGAAGGCGTCAATGTTGGCGAAGGCAGTCTGGGTTTGATCACCTATATGCGGACTGACTCGACGAATATCGCGGAGAGCGCGGCAAAGGAAGCCGCAACATATATCCAGCAAAAATTTGGCGGCGACTATGTGCCAGCCACGCCGCGCGTTTACAAGAAAAAAGTGGCGGGCGCGCAAGAGGCGCACGAAGCGATTCGTCCGACGAGCGTGTTTCGCGAACCCGCCGCGATCCGCGATGATCTGGATGCGGATCAATTCAAGGTGTATGATCTGATCTGGAAACGTTTTGTCGCGTCGCAAATGGCAAGCGCAATTTTCGATACGACGGCAGTGGATATTTCCGCGAATGTCATTGCGAGCCGCGAAGCGGCGAAGCAATCTCCGATTACGTTGGGGATTGCTTCGTCGCAACAAGCGCTCCTCGCAATGACAACGACAGATTACCTCTTCCGTGCGAATGGCTCGGTGCTTAAATTCAAAGGATTTCTCGCGGTCTATGCGGAAGGCAAGGACGAGCCCAGCGACAAGGACGATGATGCGAATCGCGAATTGCCGCCGCTTGCGCGCGACGAGCCGCTCGACTTGCTGGGCATTTTTCTAGAGCAACACTTTACGCAACCGCCGCCGCGTTTTACTGAAGCCACATTGATCAAGGCGCTCGAAGAATTTGGCATCGGGCGGCCGTCCACGTATGCGCCGATCATGAGCACGATCCAGGATCGCGGCTATGTGGAGCGCATGCCGGACAAGCGGCTCAAGCCGACCGACCTGGGATTCTTGGTCAACGATTTGCTCGTCAAACATTTTGCGCATGAAGTGGACGTGCAATTCACCGCGCAGATGGAATCCCGGTTTGATCAGATCGCGGCAGGCGAGGCGAACTGGGTGCAGGTGCTCCGCGATTTCTATGCACCGTTCAAGCAAACACTGGACCGCGCGGCAACCGAAATGCCGAACGTGACGCTCGCCGTCGAGACAACCAGCGAGGTTTGCGACAAGTGCGGCGCGCCGATGGTCGTCAAGCGCGGGCGCTTTGGCAAGTTTCTCGCGTGTTCGCGTTTCCCGGAATGCAAAGGGACGCGGAATTTTTCGGCGAGTGGCGGGAGCGCCAATACTGGCGTGACGTGTCCCGAATGCCAGCAAGGATCGATCGTCGAAAAGAAATCGAAAAAAGGCCGCGTGTTTTATTCGTGCAATCGTTACCCCGCGTGCAAATTTGCGTTATGGGACAAGCCAGTGCCTGCGCCGTGCCCGCGTTGCGGCAAACTGATGACGCTCAAGGGCAAGCACGCCGTCAAGTGTACCCAGTGTGAGTATAGCGGGGAAATGGCAGGAGCGACGTAATGTCGCTCCTGGTTATTTTATCTGATACCAAAATGCGGTGGATGAATACGTGACCGACAAATTATTGCCCTTGTTCCCATGTTGTACCTCAACGCGCAAGTGATTCGTAAACTCTGGCGCGTCGTTCAAATAAAAACGATATTGCGATGACGGTTGTTTGGGTGGGCTGGAATCGAGCAGGGTTAAACCCGCGAGACAATAGCGGGTGTTATAGCCGGGATAGCCCGCATAGACGTAATAATAACTTGCGTTGAAATCATCCTCGATGCCGGTGCCTGGTAACGCAAGCCGATTATCCACGTAGACATCGAGATTGGATTCAAGGTACGGAAAATTCCAATGATCGTCCAGCGGTCCGTTGAGCGCGCCGCGATCCAAATCCCACGCGCTGAAAATTGTCCCCAGATATTTGCCGCGCCCGTTCACATCCACTAGCACATAATTATCGCTATCATCTTCGCGGCGGATCATCCGCCGCGTGCCGTGTTGATTATGCAAACGCGTGTTCTCGGTACCGGGGAGCGTTTCACGCAACGCAATATCCACGGTGAGCGGCAAGGTTTCGGCACGTTCGTTGAGAAACACAATTCGCGCCGATTGAAATGGCATTGGGAGATTGGTGTAAAAGATATGCTCACTCAAGCCGACATCATACATGCCCATGGGCAAGGCTTGATACAAGAGCAGACGTTCTTCCGCGCCGAACATTCCGCGCAACGGCGCAATCATGCTGGGATCGTTGGCGCCATCCCAAAAAACTTGCATCCAGACCGAGTCAGACATGCCGCGCGGCACATGCACGCGTAAACTGGCGATGGTGGCAGGTTGGTTGAAATCAATCTCTGCGGATTTGTTGCTGGGAATATCCAGCGCAAAAGATTTGTACGGCGGCAGGTTTGCGGGAGTGCAGGTTTGCCACGCTTGCGCGGCTTGATCGAGGGTGGCGCGTTCGTCTGGTGAAAGATAGGGCGTGAACGATAACACGTTGTTGTTCGGGCGCTTGGCGGGTGTGCTGTCATTTGGAATGCTTGCCACAGCGGGCGGATCGGTAAAGCGTTTCACTTCAATTTGCATCAAGCGCGGGCGTCCGGTCGAAGTGACGCGGAGCGATTTTTCAAATGGAATCGGCACGTAATTGATATTGCCGCCATCGGCGGACGCATAAAACGCGGCGAGTGGCGCAGGAAATGGGACCTTGCCATCGAATAAATCCTTGACGTTCACATCCAGGCGCGGCGTGGACTCACCGTCGAAATAAAATCGGACGTTGCCCATCGCACCCAGGTTGCCCCAGTTGCTCCATTCCTCGACTTGCGACATGTCTTTGGGATTGTTTACGCTTTGATGCTGTTGATACGCAAACCAAATTCGCGTAATCATTCCAGGTCCTTGCGTGAGCGGAACCATTTCATATTCTTTTGCGCCGTCATAGCCGGTCACAATGCGGTACGGTTGGCGCGAGCCATCCTCGGCAATATAGCCGTAGTTTGGCCCATCGAAATTGCCATCGTCAATAAAATAATCAAAGTAATGTTCAAGACTGACCCAGTTTCGGCTGGTGAATTGCGTGGCAATGGAATTTTGCATCACCGGCAAGCGCGCCAGATCATACAAATTTGCAATCTGTTGTTGCATGAACGAGGGCGCCGGTGTCGCGATGATTGTGGGCGTGATGGTCGGGGTGGGCGAACTAGGTGCTGGCGCAAGCGCATCGGCAGATTGAGGCGTTACGCTTGGACTCGGGGTTGTGGTTGCCGATGGGGTTGCGGTTGGCGCATCAGCAATAATGATTGCATGTGGCGTTGCCAACGCAGGCGGTGTGATCCCACGTGTCGGTTCGATGGTCGGTATCGGCGTACATGCGGCAAAAATCAAGCCGCCGATCAACGCAGATAACTGTAAATATGTTTGGCGCATCGCCACGCATTTTAGCATAGCCGTTATAGACGCGCAAACAACGCGCCCTACGCAATCGCTTGGGCAATCACGAGGTAATGTAGAAATACTTGGTCGCGCTTGGGTGCGCCATTACCGCCGAGCGAAACTCGCCCTGCCGCAAATTGTTTGGTTACGATCTGTAACACGCGCGGTGCGCCCCATTGATCGATTTGAATTTGTAGTTCGCTTGGCGCAAAATTTTTCAACCAGGACGGTATTTGCGGATTGGTCGGATCGTAGGCGAGGTAGAGCATTGCCGCGCGCGCAAGATCGAATTGCACACACGCCGCGCCGAGCACTTGCTTGTCGGCTTGCGCGGGGCGAATGGCTGGCAAGCCCGCCAATTCGACGGGGATGCGCGTGAGCGTATACACGGAATCGGCATAACATTTTTCGCCGATGCGTAACGGATACGTCTCGTAACGCTTGCCGCTGGTGGCGTGGACATTTTCGATCAAGGGCGTTTCGGGTGGCGGATACCGCACGCGATACGCGGGGTTGATGCCGCCGCCATCCTGCGCGATCATCGCCAAACCGCCGACGACGGATGTGAGTAAATCCATCTCGGCAAGTTTTTCTTCGCCAAAGATATTTTCGAGTAGGGTGGCGAATGCGGGGACGGCGGATGAACCACCGGTGCGGAGGACGATGTCAATGTCCGTAGCCGTTACTCTGGCATCGGCGAGCGTTTGCCGAATCCCCGTTTCGACCTGGGCGATCTCGTTGGCGATCAATGATTCAAATTGGCGGCGCGTCCAAGGCTCGCGAATCTGAATAGCGTCGTAAACAAAGTCGAGCGCGGTGAAATGTTGGGTGGACAGCGTTTTTTTAGCGCGTTCGATTGCCTGGAACAATTTGAATCCCAGGTTACGAGTGACCAGGGTGCGAAGCGCCGCCGCCGCTTTTGGATTCGCGCGGCGCAATTCGTCAATCTGCTTGAGATAGACCGGGCGTGAGAGCAGGGGCATGGTTTGCCAATTGTCGAGCAATTCGAGCATGTGTCCCGGCAATGCCGCGCCGCCAAAATATTTGCGGAGGGTTTGCATCAAACGGCGATCCAAATCGTCGCCGCCAACCAGGACACCGCGCGTGGCTAGAATCTCCGGCGCGCGTGTGCCGCCCACGTGCGCTACGGTGAGATCAAGTGTGCCGCCGCCAAAGTCAAACACAAACGCAGTTTGGCGTTGGGGTGTTGAGCGATGATAAAAAGTGGTTGCGCCAATTGGTTCTAACGCAAAACGAATGTCGGTGAATCCGGCGAGCCGCGCCGCTTTGAATAGAATTTCTTCGGCGCGCGCACTCACGGCGGGGTTGGTGGAAAATTCAACGGGGCGGCCGATGACAACGCTGGCGCTTGGTTCGCCAAAAGTTTCCTCTGCGCGGGCTTTGAGCGCACGCAGAATAATCGCGATCAATTCGTCAACCGTGTAAAAGCGCTCAAACACTTGCGTGCCCGTATAGCTGGGATCGCGCAATGCGGTCTTGATGGATTGAAGCAGTCTGCCGTGCGCCGCCGTATCTACCAGCACATGCACGGTTTGCACATAGCTCACGCCCGCGGCAACCACATCAATTTCGCCGACGCGCCGTTTGGCCCAACTCACCGCGCGCCCAGTTTCGTGCTGAAGGTATTCGATTGCCGCGGATGTGCCAACGGCGGTGTGCTGTTCACGATTCAGATAAATGAGCGACGGCAGGACATTGGGATTATCGCTTGCCAGATCCAGGTCAAGCCGATGCAACGTCGCACCATCGAAATACGCGACGGACGAATTGGTTGTGCCAAAGTCAATACCAAGCCGCATCAGGATGTTCCTTTCGCATGAATTTACGCGACAAACGCAGGAGCGCGATTATACAATCAAGTATAGGGTTCGCGCAAATAGAAACGTCGGGAGGTTGATGCGCGGCGTTTGGGGTTACGACTGTGCGAGCTTGGTTCCAAAATGTTGGCGAAACTTGGCGACCTTGGGCGCGATGACAAATTGACAATAGGGCTGTTCGCCGTTCAAGCGAAAGTATTCTTGATGATAATCTTCGGCTTTGTAAAAAACCGACGCTGGCGTTACCTGGGTAACAATGGGGACGCGAAATGTTTTTGCGTCCGTGAGTTCATGGATCATTTGCACGGCGGCGGCTTGTTGTTCCGGCGTGTGATAGAAAATCGCCGAGCGATATTGCGTGCCGATATCGCCGCCTTGCCGATTGAGGGTCGTCGGATCGTGGATGCTGAAGAATATCTCAAGCAGATCGCGGAACGTAATGACCTGCGGATCGAATGTGATTTGCACTGCTTCGGCGTGACCGGTTGTCCCGGTACAAACAAGACGGTAGCTGGGATTAGCGACTGTGCCGCCCACGTAACCAGACTCGACGCGCGCGACGCCGCGCAGATCGGCATAGACGGCTTCGAGACACCAAAAACAACCGCCCGCGAGCGTGGCGCTTTCGTGCGACTGGGACATTAGATAACCTCCAAAAATTTTCTTTCCATTGAGCATGGTGATTATAATCACATCGGCGCACGCTGTCTATGGTCGCCTGGGTGTGGCATTTTTTTGCGTTGACGCTCTATATCTTATTTGCTATAATCATTTGGCACGTAATGGTTAAACGCTGTGAGGAGAAACTATGCGTCCCGCAAAAATTCTTGTCGTTGACGATGAACCGCATCTTGTCAAACTCGTGCGTTCAAATTTAGAAGCGCAACATTTCAAGGTAATTACGGCGTTGGATGGTCCGAGCGGGCTTGGCATGATCGAAAAAGAGGGCCCCGATTTGATCATCCTTGACATTATGTTACCGGGGATGGATGGTTTTGACGTTCTGCAAAAAATCCGCGAATTTTCATCCATCCCGGTGATTATGCTGACCGCCAAAGATCAAGACGTCGATGTGGTCAAAGGCTTGCACTTGGGCGCGGACGATTATGTGAAAAAACCGTTCAGCGTGCATGAACTGCTTGCGCGCGTTGAAGCGGTCTTGCGCCGCGCCGCGCCGAGCGAAGATGTGATGGCGCGCCCGCCCTTTACCTGCGACGAATTTATGATGGATTTTCAACAGCGCAAAATTACCGTGCGCGGTAAAGAGATCAAGGCAGGCCCCACAGAGTATAAACTCTTGACGCAGTTGGTGCAGAACGCCGGGCGCGTCATGCTCCATGCCGATTTGCTTCGCAAAGTGTGGGGTCCGGAATATGGCGGTGAAACGGAATATCTCCGCGTGTATATCAGCTACCTGCGCAACAAAATTGAAGTCGATCCGGCGAATCCGAAATATATTTTGACCGAACACGGCGTGGGTTATTCGTTCAAGCGACCGGAATAAGTGAAATGTCGGCTGGGTTTGATAGCGGCGCAACCCGTCATCTTTCAGCGCCAATCGCGAATGGCGTACTAACCGGTTTTGGACTTGAACGTTACTCATTTTTGACTTGGGTGTGCTACGCTAAATGAGTCAAGACCTGTATTGAAAACAAGGAGATGATCCAATGAAAGAAATGACGAAAGCGAATTTAGCGGCGGCGTTCGCTGGCGAAAGCCAAGCGCACATGCGTTATCTAGTATTTGGCGACTTGGCGGAACGCGCGGGTATGCCGAACATCGCTCGATTGTTCCGCGCGGCATCCTTTGCCGAAGAAAAGCACGCGACCAGTCACCTGCGCGCGCTCGGCGGGACCGGCGATGCGGTGCAAAATTTGACCGCCGCGCTCGGCGGCGAAACATTTGAAGTGGACGAAATGTACCCGGCGTACATGGCAGTGGCTAAATTGCAAGAAGAAGCGGGCGCGCTGAAAAGTATGGAACGCGCGTTTGAAGCGGAAAAGATTCACGCGAAACTCTATGCCAATGCCAAAGCCGCCGCGGAAGCGAAAAAAGATATTGACGTTACGGCGATCTATGTGTGCGAAGTCTGTGGTTGGACAGTCGAAGGTGCGGCTCCAGAAAAATGCCCCATCTGCGGCGCGCCGCAATCGCGTTTTCGTAAATTCTAATTCTGCCGGTTGGTTGATCCTGAATCCAGGTTTCTTGACGAGACCTGGATTTTTTATTTTTGATTTGACCATTCGCGCGCGCAGTGATAAACTGCTATGCGCTTGCAAATTGTCATGTGAGGAATCTAATGTCAGAAACACAATTCGATCTGATCGTGATCGGCGGCGGACCAGGCGGCTATGTCGCCGCGATTCGTGCCGCACAACTGGGACAACATGTCGCGCTTGTCGAACGTGACAACCTGGGTGGCATTTGCCTCAACTGGGGCTGTATCCCGACCAAGGCGTTACTAAAAAACGCCAGCGTAATTGAAACCTTGCGTCACGCGAATGATTTTGGCGTCCAAATTGAAAAATTTTCATTCGACTTTGGCAAGGCGATTGATCGCAGTCGCGTCGTTTCAAATCGGCTTGTCAAGGGCGTCGAGTTCTTGATGAAGAAAAACAAGATCGAGGTGATCAAGGGCGAGGCCGTGCTGACCGCGCGCGACCGCATCGAGGTCAAGCCCGACGGGCGCACCTTCACCGCAAAAAACATCATAATCGCCACCGGCGCGCGCCCGATCTCGATCCCCGGCTTGCCGATTGACGGCAAGGATGTGATCACCAGCCGCGAGGCGCTGGCATTGCGCGAATTGCCATCGCCCGTGATCATCGTCGGCGCGGGTCCCATCGGCATGGAGTTTGCCTATGTCTATCGCGCGTATGGCGCGGATGTGACGGTGGTTGAAATGTTGCCGCATCTCTTGCCGCGCGAAGACCCGGAAGTGAGCGCGGTGGTCGAAAAAGAAATGACCAAGTTGGGCGTCAAGTATCGCGTAAGTACCAAAGTTGAAAGCGCGGAAAAAATAGGTGCCCTGGTGCGGCTCAAGGTTGCGAGTGACGGCAAGACCGAAGCAATTGACGCGCAAAAAGTCTTGGTCGCGATCTCCGTCAAGCCGAATAGCGAGAACCTGGGTTTGGAAGCACTCGGCGTGGAAATGAATCGCGGCGCGATCAACGTCAACGCCAAAATGCAAACCAATGTGCCGGGCATTTATGCGATTGGCGATGTGACGATGCAATTACCGCTTGCGCATGTTGCCTCGGCGCACGGCGTCATTGCCGCGGAAACATTAGCGGGCAAAGAGGCACGTCCGCTCAATTTGAACAACGTGCCGCGTTGCACGTATTGCACGCCGCAAGTCGCGTCGCTGGGGCTGACCGAAGCGCAAGCGCGCGAGCAGGGCCGCGAGGTTCGCATCGGCAAATTTAATTTTCGCGCGAATGGCAAGGCGCTGGGCCTGAATGAGTACGAAGGCTTTGTCAAGCTGGTTGTGGACAAACAGTACGGCGAGATTCTTGGTGCGCACATGGTCGGTCCCGAAGTGACCGAACTGACTGGCGAGTTGAGTTTGGCAAAATCGATGGAACTAACGCCGCTCGAACTGGCGCACGCGGTTCATGCGCATCCCACGCTGACCGAAGTGATCGCCGAAGCCGCGCTCGACGCGCTGGGCGAAGCGATCCACATCTAAAAAGTACAAAGGCAAACGTGGTTTTGGCAAACAACCCAAACGAAATTTGCATTACGTTTATGCGGCACGGACGCTCGCGCGCCGATGACGAAAACGTGCATGAGGGACGCTATGACTCGCCGCTGACGGAGACGGGGCGCGCGCAGGCGCGCTCACGGGCGCGGGTGTGGCAAGCCGAGAATGTCAAGTTCGATCTGATCGTGGCGAGCATTTTGCAACGCACCTACGAGACCGCGCAAATCGTCAGCGCGATCTTGAACGCGCCAATTGAAGGTGACCCGGATTGGATGGAACTGGATAATGGACCACTTGCCGGGATGCCGCGTGATGTCGCGTTAAAACGCTATCCACCCGTGGATTTTCGTAATCCGTTTGAACCATTCTGCGGTTCAGGTGAAAGTGATTGGGAGTTGTATTGCCGCGCCGCGCGCGCTGTCGAAAAAGTGATCCGGCGCGGCGCAGGCAACTATCTGGTCGTCGCGCATGGCGAAATTTTGAATGCCGCATTGCGCAGTGTGGTTGGCGCGCCGCCATCCGCGCATCGGCAAGGTATTCGGTTTGCGCTCGGCGATGCGGGTTATGTGCGCGCGGTGTATTATCCCAAACAGCATCAATGGATGCTGGAGGAATTCAAAGCGAGTTGAATTATCGTCGCACGGACACGCAGAAAATTTTTGCGTCGTTGCGGTTTAACTTTTTTTGATGGAAGAGACATGACACAACGAATTGGAATAATCGGCGGCGGGTTTGCGGGCATGACCGCCGCGTATGAACTGGGCAAGCTGGGTTATCAAACATTTCTGTTTGAACGCGCGCCCGAACTCGGTGGACTGGCGGGCACGTTTGCGGTTGAAGGCACGCGGCTAGAGCGCGGCTATCATCATTGGTTCACGAGCGACACGCACATCGTCGCGCAGATGCAAGAGCTGGGGCTAGGTGAGCGCGTGCAATGGATTTCGTCCAAGACGGGCTGGTTCTACGGCGGCAAAATTTGGAACTGGGTTACGCCGATGGACATTATGCAGTATACGCCACTGCCGCTGATGGATCGGATGCGGTTGGGCTTGTCCACGTTTTATTTGCAAAAGGCGCGGAATAAACTTGCCGCGTATGAAAAGATTACCGCCGTAGCGTGGTTGAAAAAATATGCGGGACAGCCAGCCTGGGACAAGGCGTGGGAGCCGATGTTTCGCGGTAAATTTGGCGCGCAAGCCGAAAATATTCCACTCGAATGGCTGTGGTACAAATCGGTTCTGCGGCTGGGGTCGCGCAAAGGATTGACGAAAGAAGTTCTGGGTTATCCGCGCGGCTCGTTCCAGGTTTTGATTGATGCGCTTGAGCGCGCGATCAAAAAACAGGGCGGGAAAATTTTTCTAAATACAACGGTGCAACGCATCGTCATCGAAAATGGGAGCGCGCGGGGCGTGCAGTTTGCGGATGACGCGCCATCGCAAGCGGCGCAACGCGAACTAGCAAGCGGCGCATCGTTCGCCGCGTTTGATAAAATTATCTGCACCGCGCCGTCGTTTGCCACGCTCAAAATCGTTTCCGAGTTTCCGGCGGATTACGTTGCCAAGATGAACGCGGCAAAATATATGGCGGCGGTGCTTGTGATCTTAAAGCTGAAACAATCCGTCTCGCCGATGTATTGGACGAATATCGCCGACCGCACAATTCCGTTTGTGGCGACGATTGAACAGACGAATTTTATTGCGCCGGAAGTGTACAACGGCAAACGGATATTCTATATTTCAAATTATCTCGAACCCACCAGCCCATACTTTCAAATGTCGCGCGATGAATTATTCCAAGCATACTTGCCGCACGTGCAAAAAATCAATCCGCAATTTTCGGCGGATTGGGTGGAAGAGTTGTGGCATTTCAAAGAAGCCGCCGCGCAACCAATTGTGCCGCTGGAATACTCGAAACAGATTCCACCATTTCATACGCCGCTCCGCAATTTGTACTTGGCGAACACGACGCAAATTTACCCGGAGGATCGCGGTACCAATTATTCGGTGCGGCTGGGTCAGGATATCGCCAAGATGGCGGACGCGGATGCTACGAGCGGGGCGTGGGGAGAAGCCTAGCGGATACGGTTTGTGACGGCACGATAAATCGTCTATTACGATCATGAAAACACAGCGGTCTCCGTAATCGGAAATCGCTGTGTTGCTCTCTCAATGTTCGGGTGGAATCACTGCAAACAATTTGTATCGCGCCGCTCAATCTTCATCATCAAAGTCAAACGCGCCTTGTTTCCAAAGCTTGACCACGTCGCTCTTGCCGAGCTTGCCAGTTAGCACCACGACATGGGCATGCAGTTTGTTCGCCCGCGACATGGCATCGCGGACTGAAACCTCTTCCCCTACCACGCGCATCGTGGGAAGCTGGCGGAGAAATGATTTGACGGATTTGGTTGCCATACCTGGCTCGCTCGCAAGAACTACGGGAACTCGATACATCGCCGCCATGGGTCACCTCTGAGCAGAACATACGTTTGATTGAGACTTGATTGTTTGGAGCTATTATGATACAAACTATCAAATAAGTCAAGCGCACGAATGTCACCGACCAGTGATTTTTAATATCGTTCTTACGCTGTCGGTTTGAAATTGTGTTAAAATCGGCTTTTGGAAACGCGGTCAAGTGGATGATTATTCGGCTTGCCGTGCGACCACTAGCAAAATATCTAGCAATTTTGGATGAAGGGAGATTCATCGTGCCTACAAACAACATGACGATCAAGATCGGCGGCGAAGCTGGACAGGGCATGGACACGAGCGGACACGGCTTTGCGCGCGCGCTCGTCCGTGCCGGACTGTACACGTTCGCCAATCAAGATTTTATGAGCCGCATTCGGGGCGGCTATAACTTTTCGCAATTACGGATCAGCGCCAAGCCAGTGGCTGCGCCTGACTTGGCGGTGCACCTTGTGCTGGCATTCAACCAGGAAGCCGCCGACAAGCATCTCGACGAATTGGTGCCGGGCGGCGCGATCATTCACGATGTCGGCGTCAAGGTGGATGCGGCAAAACTTGCCGAGCGCAAGATTCATTCGTTCGCATTTCCATTTGAAGCCAAGGCGCTCGAAATTGGACGACCGGCTGGAATGGATCCCAAGCACGCTAAATTGATGCTGAACACTGCCGCACTGGGCGCGACCGCGGCGATCACTGGCTTTCCGTATGAACGGATCGCGCAAGTGATTGAACAAAACTTTGGCAAGAAAAAAGGCTCGGCGGTGGCGGAAGCAAACTTGGTTGTGGCGCGCTGGGCGTATGACGAAGCATTGCGGTATGCGGATCAGTACACGTGGAAACTAGAACCGATCAAAGGCGGTGCGACGCGGATGATCATTAACGGCAACCAGGCGATTGGTCTCGGCGCGATTGCCGCGGGTTGCAAATTTATCAGCGCGTATCCCATGACCCCAGGTACAACCGTGATCGAATTTATGACCGCGCAAGCAAAACGCTTTAACCTGGTGACCAAGCAAACCGAAGATGAACTCGCCGCGATCTTGTTTGCAATTGGCGCGGGGCAAGCTGGGGTCCGCGCGATGACCGCCACGTCGGGTGGCGGCTTTTCGCTCATGGTCGAAGCGCTCGGGATGGCGGGCATGGCAGAAACGCCTGTCGTTATTGTGGATTCGCAACGTCCGGGACCTTCGACGGGTATGCCGACGCGCACGGGACAAGGCGACTTGTTGTTTATGCTTCATGCGTCGCAAGATGATTTTCCACGCATCGTGATCGCGCCCGGCGGCATCGAGTCGTGCTACGCTGATACTGCGCGCGCGTTCAACCTGGCAGAAAAATATCAATGCCCCGTGTTGATTCTCACCGAAGGGTACCAAGCGTTCGCGTCGCGTTCGGTCGGCGTGGAAGAAATGCCATTTGAACAATTTGAAATTGAGCGCGGCAAACTGTTGACCGACGCCGAGTTGGACCAACTTGCGCCCGGCGAATACAAGCGGTATGCCTTATCGCCCGATGGTATTTCGCCGCGCGCCTTGCAAGGTCACCCGAACGCGGTCTTTACCGTGACGAGCGACGAGCATCTCGAATCGGGACGCATTGATGACGAAGACCCGGTGAATCGGGTGGCGCAACATTCCAAGCGGATGCAAAAAATGGAAACCGCCAAGCACGAGATGCGGATGCCGGAATGGTATGGGCCCAAGAATGCGCCGATCACGTTGATGGGCTGGGGCGCAACGCGCTATGCGATCCGCGAGGCGGTGGATTTGCTCAACGCGCAAGGGGTCAAAGCAAACGCGCTTCACTTTATTGATATATATCCGCTGGACGAAAAACGGCTCGCAAAAGAATTGGGCAAAGCGAATTACTTGATTGATGTGGAAGGCAACTATACCGCGCAACTTGCTCAAGTCGTTCGCGTGTATACTGGCCGCGCGCCTGACGCAAAAATTTTGAAATACGATGGCCGCCCGTTTACCGGCGCGGAACTCGCGTGCGATGTGCAAGCGAAAACGAAATCGCTTAAAACGACGAAAGCGCAAGTCAAAGCCAAAACGGCCAAGGCAGTCAAGCCCGCGAAAAAACCAGTGAAGAAAATTGCCAAGCGATCGGTCAAGCGGTAGACGAGGCGGGCGTGCGGGCGAATCAATTCGCCATGCGGCTTGCTTAATCCATGAGGAGAATCTAAAATGATAGACACTAACGTTATGCCCCAATTTGTGGTGACCCCGAAAGCGTATGAAGGCGAGCAAGAAGTGACCTGGTGTCCTGGGTGCGGCGACTATGGCATTATCGCCGCGGTCAAACAATCGCTCGCACAATTGCAAATTCCGCCGCACCAAACATTTTTTGTCAGCGGCATCGGATGCGGGAGCAAGTTGCCCGACTATATTCACGCGAACGGTTATCTCAGTTTGCATGGCCGTTCGCTCCCGGTGGCGCAAGGCGTCAAGTTGGCGAACCATGAACTGAACGTGATCGTTACCGTTGGCGACGGCGATGCGTATGGCATTGGCGCGGGACATTTTGTGCACGCGATGCGCCGCAACAGCGACATGACCATGATCATCGAAGACAACCGCGTGTATGCGCTGACCAAAGGTCAGTACTCGCCGACGAGCACCAAGGGCTGGGTCTCCTCGACCACGCCGGATGGCGCAATCGAAATCGAACTGAACCCGCTTGTGATGGCGATTGCGGGCGGCGCAACGTTTGTGGCGCGCACCTTCTCCGGTGATCCGAAACATATGGCGGCAACGTTCGCCAAAGCCATCGCGCATAAAGGATTTTCGGTGGTGGACGTGGCACAGTCCTGCGTCATTTACAATCTCGTCAACACGAACGAATGGTACCGCCCGCGCGTGTACAAACTCGACGACGATGCCAGCTACAATCCGCGCGATTATGACGCGGCGATGAAAAAGGCGCACGAATGGGGCGATCGGATTCCGCTCGGCGTGCTCTATGAAGATGCGCGTCCGACGTATGAAGCCCAAGTCAAATCGCTCGCGCAGGGCGCGCTGGTGAAACAGCCGCTCAGCGGGTACAGCAAAGAAACCTGGGACGAGTTCCGCGCCTCGTTTATGTAAGACAGTCCAACGTGAAACGTGAAACATCCACCACGGTTCGTTTGACGTTTCACGTTGAGTTGAATATATTTTGGAGCAGGTGAATGATCACCGAACAACAAGTTCTCAACGCACTGAGCAAGGTGGACGAACCAGAGTTGCACCGCGATCTGGTTTCGCTGAACATGATCAAGGACATTCAGATCCAGAACGACGCGGTGAATTTTACGATTGTGTTGACGACTCCGGCTTGTCCACTGAAAAGCCAAATCGAAGCGCAAGCCAAAGCGGCGGTCGTCGCGGTGGGCGCCAAGCAAGTCTCGGTCAAGTGGGATGCGAGCGTTCCAAGCGACAAACGCATCAGCGGCAAGCTCAACATCCCGGTCAAATCCACGATTGCGGTCGCGTCCGGCAAGGGCGGTGTTGGCAAGACCACCGTATCCGTGAATCTCGCGGTTGCATTGGCGCAGATGGGCGCGAGTGTTGGTTTGATGGATGCGGATGTCTATGGTCCCAACATTCCGATCATGATGGGTATTAACCAACAGCCGCACACGCGCAACGGTAAAATCATTCCGCTTGAAGCGCACGGCGTCAAATTAATGTCCATGGGCTTTTTGGTGCAACCGGAGCAAGCGGTGATTTGGCGCGGTCCCATGTTGCACAGCGCGATTCAACAGTTTTTGACCGATGTGGACTGGGGCAATTTGGATTACCTTGTCATCGATCTACCGCCGGGCACGGGCGATGTGCAAATTACACTCGCCCAATCGGTGCCGCTCACAGGCGGGGTGGTTGTCGCCACGCCGCAGGATGTCGCGCTTGCGGATGTGATGAAAGGCATTACGATGTTCCAGAAATTGGAAATTCCGGTGCTGGGCGTCGTCGAAAACATGTCGTATTTTCTCTGTCCGCATTGCGGTGAACGCACTGAAATTTTTGCGCATGGCGGCGCGCAGAAAATGGCGGCGCAATTCAATGCGCCGTTCCTCGGCGAAATTCCGCTGGACGTGGCAATTCGCACCGGCGGCGACACGGGTATGCCGGTCACGGTGACGAATCAGGATTCGTCATACGCGCAACCGTTCAAGACGTTGGCGCAATCCGTTGCGGCGGCAGTCAGCGTGTTGAACGCGAACGCCGCGCAAGGCGAATTGATTGCTGGTGGCACAATCCCGATTATGAAACGCAAATAAAATTGGACGCATGACGGGTGGCATTGCGCCACCCGTTTTCAATTGAGGGGGCGCAATGATCGATCGCACGGAAAACGATTCGCTGGGTCCGGTGCAGGTTCCCGCCGATGCGTTGTGGGGCGCGCAAACTCAACGCGCCATTGAAAATTTTCCGATCAGCGGCTTGAAACCATATCCCGCGTTCATTTGGTCAATGGCGTTGCTCAAGCGCGCGGCGGCGCAAGTCAATCGTGATCTTGGCTTGCTCGATCCAAAATGGGCGGACGCGATCATCACCAGCGCGCAAGAGGTGCTGGATGGAAAATGGAATCCGCAGTTCGTCGTCGATCCCATTCAGGCGGGCGCTGGCACATCGCACAATATGAATGTCAACGAAGTGATCGCCAATCGCGCCAACCAGTTGCTTGGCTATGCGCTCGACGATCCGCGCAAACCGATCAATCCAAACGATCACGTCAACATGGCGCAATCTACGAATGACACCATCCCGACCGCGATTCGGTTGGGTTGCCTGTGGCGGCTGGCTGAATTGCTCGGCGCGGTGGATGCGCTCGCCGATGCGCTCGCTGATAAAGCGCGCGAGTTTGACGACGTGGTGAAATCGGGACGCACGCATTTGCAGGACGCGGTTCCGGTGCGCTTGGGTCAAGAGTTTGGGGCATACGCGCAAGCGGTGCGCAACGATCGCGAACGAATTGCGACCGCCGGTGATCGCTTGCGGCGAATCGGCATTGGCGGGACGGCGACTGGCACGGGGCTCAACGCGCACGCCGAATATCACCCGCGCATGATCGCACGCCTGAATGCCTTGGCTGATTTGAATGTGTATAGTTCAGGGAATCTGTTTGAATCCATGCAATCGCTTGCCGATGC
Organism: Chloroflexota bacterium; assembly: GCA_037440365.1. Taxonomy (GTDB): domain Bacteria; phylum Chloroflexota; class Anaerolineae; order UBA4142; family UBA4142; genus JBBIUF01. Next base: position 9,074 of record JBBIUF010000051.1, on the reverse strand, counting down.
CGCAGATTTTTCTGCCTCGCTCAACACGCTTGCGCTCACGCTAACGCGCATCGCCAACGATTTCCGCTTGCTCGCGTCGGGTCCCACTACCGGGCTGGACGAAATCCGTTTGCCTGCGGTTCAACCGGGTTCTTCGATTATGCCCGGCAAGGTGAACCCGGTGTTGGCAGAAATGTTGAATATGGCGTGCTATCACGTGATGGGCAATCACCTGACGGTGGCGCTTGCTTCCGCCGCTGGGCAACTTGAACTGAATGTGATGATGCCGATTGTGGCGTATAACCTGTTTCAAACGATGGATATTCTCATTCACGCGTTGAATGCGTTCACGACGAAATGCGTGGTTGGCCTCGCCGCGAATCGCGAACAAGCCGAGCAATGGCTCGCCAAATCAACGGTGCTGGTCACCGCGCTCAACCCGGTGATCGGATACCTGAAGGCGGCCGAAGTGTCAAAAGAAGCCATGACGCGGAAGGTGCCGATTCGCCAAGTCGTTTTGGAAAAGGGCTATCTGACCGTCGCCGAACTCGACACGATTCTGGATGTCCGTGCGATGACGGATGGCGGTATTAAAACATGAACAGGAGGGCTTTTTCACCCTTTGCCTTCTGTTGACGCTGGTTTAATTTGGGCTATAATCGTTGCATCCATGACTTATTCGAACGTTCGGTTTGTTTTTACGCTATTCCTAGTGTCTCTGTTTGCCGTGGCTTGTGCGCCAACCGCGACTCCGCCACCTGTTCCCGCTACGCCTTCGCGGACGCCGCTCTTGCCCACACCCGTCGGCACGCCTGCCACCATCGTGACATTTCCCACGCCGACACTCCAAAATGCGCCGGATGCCGTGACCGCTGTCCCATCCGCCGTGACTGTCGCGCTCCCGCCAACTCCAACGACCGAGGCAACTGCGCCGTTGCTTACAACCACGCTCGTGCCCCCGGCATCACGCGCCGCGTTAGCCGTAAGCCCGGTCGTGCAACTGCTTTCGCCTATATCGAACACGCAGATCAGCGTTAGCCAAACATTTAACGTCGTCGCGTTTGCCACTGACGATAGCGGGATTGCGCGCATCGAGTTGTATGACGATAACGTGATCGTGCGGACGGAAATTGCGCCATCGCCTGCGCCCGCAGTCTTTTCCGCGATCTTGCCCTGGACGCCGACCGCGATTGGCACGCATGCCTTGCGGGTAGTCGCGTATGACACGCAAAATCACGCCAGCACACCTGACGAAGCCGCCATTCCGGTAACGACGGATGTGCGCCGTCCCAGTTCGATCATTGTGTATCCGATTGGCATTCCGCAAGTTGATTTCGGCAGTGTGTTTCAGATCTATGGCGTTGCCACGGACGAAGTTGGGGTGACGCAACTGGATTTGATCGTAGACAACCAACCGTACAACTATATCACCGCGCAAAATCTCAACGGACAACCGGCGTTTCCGTTTATCTTTACCTGGAATGCGCTTGCTCCGGGACAGCATACTTTTTTGGTACGCGCGCACGACAATCAAGATCAGACGACCGATTCTGCGCCGCTAAAAATTCTTGTCGTGGATAGTCACACGCCGGCGCTTAGTCTCGCGTTCGACCGCACGAATGCGTTGGTTAACGAACCGATCACGATCACCGCAACCGCGCTGGATGCGAGTGGCATCCAACGAATCGAATTACTGAACGGCAAAGATATTTTTAGCACGAACACGAGTCTGAATCCGGCGCGACAAACGTCATTCTCGACTCAAATTTTGTGGACGAGTCCGAACCCTGGCGATTATAAAATTTCCGCGCGCGCCTATAACGCGAACGGCAATAGCAAAGATACCCCGGCGCAAATCATTAGTGTCCTTACCGCTACCCAGTCCACGCCAACACTCGTGCCCACGCCGACGCCCACGCGCACGCGCGCGCCGCGTGTCACGCCAACTGCGCGCCCGCAACCGCCGGTCCCGCCGAGCGCGGAGATCGTTTCGCCGACAGATCGTTTTACTGGCACATCACCATTGCGGATCACGTTCAGCGGTCAAGGTCATGCCGAGCTGGATCGCATCGAATTGTGGGGCTATTACCAGGGGCAACTTGCGCCACAATTGATTTGTGTAATTGATTCCAAAGCGGCGACACAAAAATCTGCCCAATGCGAATGGAATGCGCCCACCGCAGGTGCCATTGATTTGTTTGCGCAGACGATTGACATTTATCGCCAAATCGGACGGTCGCCGATGGTGAGCGGCTATCTTGCGGCGCCTAGTTTGCCACCTCCCACACTCGCGCCGTTGGCGATTGCTGGCAAGTGGAATGCCGCAGTGGCTACGGGACCGATCACGGTGACACTTCGCCAAAATGCTACGGCGGTGCGCGGCGATATGCGCGTGGCGGGGATTGATACGCTTGGGCGGGTGACGGTAGGCGCGCTGAAAGCGGATCATCTGACGTTTAGCGCCGATTTTACGCCGCTGGCAGTTGCCACGCCGTTGCCGAACGCCAATGCCGATACGCCAACTCCAGTTGCCGCGACGGCTACGCCGAACGCCAATGCGGTGACCATGGATTTTGATTGCGTGGTGGATGTCAGTATCAGTACGTTGACCTGTACGTTTAAAGATTCGCGCGGGCGAACGGGCAGTGCGTTTTTCCGGCGTGATTCAAATCCCTAGGGATCGAACGTGATATGAAGTCAACTCAATACACCTTGATTGTTTCTAGTCGCTTGGAGCGCTTGAGCGAAATCGCCGAGTTTGTTGAGCAAGCCGCGCACGAGTGTGGCTTGGACGAAACGCAAACATACGATGTGCAAATGGCGGTGGACGAAGCCTGTACCAATGTCATCGAACATGCCTATCACGGCAGAGCGGATGGCACACTGGATATCGTGTGCGAAAAACGCGACAAGGAATTTATCATCACGATTCAGGATTTCGGCGAGCGATTTGATCCCAAACAAATCAAGTTACCCAAGACGAACGATCCGCTGTCCAAGCGCCGCATTGGCGGCTTGGGTATATTCTTCATGAACAAGCTGATGGACCGCGTTGATTTTGAATTTGCCCCTGGCCGCGGCAATCGTTTGACGATGATCAAGAAAATCAAGCCGCGCTAAACTGGGTGTGGGAAAATGAATTTAACCGAAATTACAGTATTGACGCCGCAAGGGCGGCTGGATGCGGCCGGTGCGCGTCCGCTAGAAACAGAACTCGGCAACCATATTGCGGCACACCGCGTCCACTTGCTGGTGTGTTTGAAAGAGACGCGCTATATCAGTTCAAATGGTTTGCGGGTGTTACTTGCCGCGCAAAAATCCGCGCACAAACATGGCGGTATCCTCAAATTGTGTTGCCTCTCTGCGCGCTTGCTCGAAATTTTTGAAATGTCCGGCTTTGATCGCATGTTTGAAATTTATGCAACGCGCGAGCAAGCCGAGCGATCATTCTAATCCCCGCGTCATGTTGATTTTCCGCTCGTATTTCTCATTTACTTTCCCTTGTGCTATAATCTGCGCTCGTGAATAATAGTAACCGTTCGGTTCAACAATTGATTTTGGCGATTGGCATCGGCATTGTGATTGGCTGTTGTCTGGGTGCATTGGTACTCGGTGGACTCGCCGCGCAACCGCTGGTCGTTGCCGCCTTGTTCACCACGCCCACCGTGCCTCCGCCGCCAACTTCTGCCGCGCGTCCGACGATCACGCTTGCGCCGCCACCGACGCGCGTACCGACCACGACGCCCATTGTGCCGCAAACGGTTGCCCCGCTTGTGGCAATGACGGCAACCGCAACGCGCCCCCCGCTCGTCACGCGCACCCCACGCCCAATCACTGAACATTTCATGGTTGGACGACCCGTGATGCCCAACGCCGCATCCATTATTCCGGCGCTGACCTATTTGTATGGCACAACTGCGCGCGGCACGTTGGATGTGCATCACGGCGAAGAATTTGTAAATCCAACGGGGACGACGTTGATTGCCGCGGCGGATGGCACCGTTGTGACCGCGGGCAATGATGCCAAACGCATTTGCGGTGACGATGGCAAAAAAACGTGCGGGCGCGATGTGAACTTTTACGGCAACCTGGTCGTCATTCGCCTGGACCAACTATTTAATGGGCAACCGGTGTTTGTGCTGAATGGGCACATGAACAGCATCGGCGTCAACGTGGGCGATCATCTCCAAGCCGGCGATCCGATTGGCGAAGTGGGTATGACCGGCATCGCGCTCGGCCCGCACGTGCATTTTGAAATTCGCTTGGGCGTCAATGATTACGCGCACACGCGCGATCCAATTTTGTGGATGACGCCGCTCCAAGGGCGGGGTTCCATTGCGGGACGCTTTGCCGAAAAAGGCGCGCTCGTGCGCGGTGCGCTGGTCAATCTCTATCGCGGCGACGATACGTTTTACTATTCAACCGAAACGTACAGCCGCGACGATGCGCCACCGGTCAACTCGGATGAGGACCTCGATGAAAATTTTGCCTTCCCCGATTTGCAACCGGGCGAATACATTGTGCGCATTGCCAATCAGGCGTATGCCTCGCGCGTGACCGTGACGAGTGGCAAACTCGCGTTCGTCGAAATTGGAGGACAATAATGTCCAGCGTTCGTGTTCGCTTTGCGCCCAGCCCCACCGGCGCGCCGCATGTCGGCAACATTCGCACAGCCTTGTTTGGCTATTTGTTTGCGCGTCACACAGGTGGTAAATTCATCGTGCGGATCGAAGACACGGATCAGGCGCGCGAAGTGGATAATGGACTCGAATTGATCCTGGAATCGTTACGCTACCTAGGTCTCAACTGGGATGAAGGGCCCGATGTCGGCGGCGCATTCGGACCATATCGGCAATCGGATCGCTTGCCGCTGTACAAAGAACATGCCGAACGCTTGATCGCGCAAGGCAACGCGTACTATTGCTATTGCACGCCAGAACGATTAGAGCAAATGCGCGCGGAACAACAAGCACAAGGCAAGCCCTCGCGATACGATCAGCATTGCCGATTTTTGTCGGCGGCCGAGCGCGCGGCGCACGAACACGCGGGCGATCCTCACGTGGTGCGGCTCGCGGTGCCGCAAGATGGCACAACGACTTTGCACGATTTCATTCACGGTGATCTGACGATTGCGAACAAGGACGTGGACGATCAAGTGCTGTTAAAATCCGATGGCTTTCCCACGTATCACCTTGCCGTCGTCGTGGACGATCACTTGATGCAAATTTCGCACGTCATGCGCGGCGACGATTGGATCCCCTCGTTCCCGAAACACGTCTTGCTGTACCAAGCGTTTGGCTGGGAGATTCCGCCGCACGGGCATGTACCGAATGTGCTGGGTGCGGATAAAAAGAAATTGTCCAAACGGCATGGCTCGACGAGCGTGTTTCAATTCAAGCAAGAGGGTTATCTTGCCGAAGCGATGCTCAACTTTCTCGCTCTGCTCGGTTGGGCCTATGACGACAAGACCGAACTGTTTACGCGCGAGCAATTGATCGAATTGTTCACACTCGAACATATCGGTCACGCGCCCGCCGTGTTTGATCTCACCAAATTGGAATGGATGAATGGCGTGTACATTCGCCAGCTCTCCGACGATCAATTAGCGCATCGCTTGCTCGCGTTCGCGCCGCAAGCCGATTTAGAGAGGTTGCGCCAAATTGCGCCGCTCGTCAAAGCGCGCTTGAAAAAACTCAACGAGCTCGCCGAACTCGCCGATTATTTTTTTGCAAGCGATTTGGAATATGATCCAACGTTGCTGATCGGCAAAGGCGATGCGGCATCGGCGCAAGCGGCATTGCGCGCCGCGCGCGTCACGCTGGAAACGTTTGCGGCGTTCGATGATGAAGAGCGCGTTGAAGCCGCGCTCCGCGGCGACGCCGAAAAGCTAGGACAAAAAAACGCGCAATTTTTCGGCACACTCCGCGTCGCGGTGACAGGTAAACCCGTCTCGCTTCCGCTGACGGGCAGTATGCGGATCCTGGGACGCGACCAGACATTGCGCCGCATTGCGCGCGCGCAAATGACGCTGGAAAAAAACGGCGCATAGCGTTTGCTCTACAATTATTTTTCGGAAACCCTGTGATGATCAACATTTTGCTTGTCGGCGTCGGCGGCTTTTTAGGCTCGATTACGCGCTATCTTGCGAGTGGCTGGGTTCAGCAAATTACCCAGAGCGTCGAATTTCCGTATGGCACGCTCGTCGTCAACCTGGTGGGCTGTTTTGTGATCGGCTTGCTGGCGCAACTAGCGGATGCGCGCGGTGTATTTACGACCGAGACCCGCGCGTTTATATTTGTGGGTCTCCTCGGCGGCTTTACCACCTTTTCCTCGTTTAGCAACGAGACCATGAACTTGATCCGTGACGGTGAAATGTTTTCCGCCTTGGCGAATGTTAGCGCGCACATCATCTTGGGCTTGAGCGCGGTGTGGCTAGGGCGCGTCGTCGCCGGCGCGATCTGGAGATGAGGCCATGACGCTTCCCGAAGAAGGCAGTTTGCTCCGCATCTTTATCGGCGAGAGTGACAAGCACGATGGCAAACCATTATACGAATGGATCGTGGTCCAGGCGCGCGCGCAAGGACTGGCTGGCGCAACCGCATGGCGCGGCATGATCGGTTTTGGCGGGCATAGCCGAATTCATACGTTCAAGATCGAACGGCTGTCGGAAGATTTGCCGGTCATTATCGAAATTGTGGATACCCGCGACAAGCTGGAAAAATTTCTAACGCAGATTGATCAGGCCATCCCGGAAGGACTCGCCACGATGGAACGCGCTGAAGTGCGTTTTTATCGAAGCGGGAAGAAATAATTTTCTAATCCGTGTTTAATCTGGCTTTTATGCGCACTCGCTATGCTTCTCTGTGCGTCTAGCGCGTATTGTTGTGACATTCGCAATCATCAATCAAGGAGGTTGAATAAATGCCCGATGCAGTAACGAACAGCACGACGATCCAAGCGCAGAACCTCGCCAAAACCTATGGCGATTTCCAAGCCCTGCGCGATGTATCGTTTCAAGTGCAAAAAGGCGAAATCCTGGGCTTTCTCGGCCCGAACGGTGCTGGCAAAACTACGACAATGCGGATTCTGACCGGCTTTATGCCGCCCTCGTCCGGTAGTGCGCACGTGGCGGGCTATGACGTGTTTACCGATTCGATGGAGGTACGCAAACGCATTGGTTATTTGCCGGAATCCGTGCCGCTCTATACCGAAATGTCGGTGTGGGACTATCTCGATTTCACGGCCCGCTTGCGCGGCGTTGCAGAGCGCGACAAGGCAATTGAGCGCGTCATGGAGATGACGAATATCGGCGAGCGCGCGGACACGCTGATCAATAAACTCTCCAAAGGGTTCAAGCAACGGGTTGGCATTGCACAGGCATTGGTGCACAATCCCGAAGTGGTGATTATGGACGAGCCGACGATTGGGCTTGATCCGAAACAGATTATCGAGATTCGCAATTTGATCAAATCGCTTGCCGGTGAACACACCGTCATTCTGAGCACGCACATTTTGCCCGAAGTCAGCCAGACGTGTACGCGCGTGTTGATCATCAACGAGGGCAAGATCGTTGCCGAAGACACGCCCGCCAGTTTGGGCGCGCGCGTGCGCGGCGCGGAACGCATTCATTTGCAGGTGGCACAACCGGTGGAGGGCATTGCGCGCGAGATCGAAAAAGTGCAAGGCGTGCTGGGCGTCACGGCGCACGATGCCAACACCTTTGAAATCGAAACGAACCTGGGTTCGGATCGGCGCACAGATATTGCGGCACTCGTCGTCAACCGGGGCTGGGGCTTGCTCGAGTTGCGCCCCGTCACCTTGTCACTGGAAGAAGTGTTTTTGAAATTGACGACGACGGAGGAGGACCTCACATGACCAATGTTTGGACGATTACCTGGCGCGAATTGAAAGCGTATTTTGCTTCGCCGATCGCCTATGTTGTCAGCGCGATGTTTCTTGCGATGATGGGTTTCTTGTTTTCGAGTAACCTGGGTTATACCAAAGACGCCAACTTGCGGGATACGTTCAATGTGATGGTGTTCATCGTCGCTTTGGTTGCGCCCGCGCTCACCATGAAACTGCTCGCCGAAGAACAACGCATGGGCACGATTGAGCTTTTGCTCACGTCGCCCATTCACGATTGGCAAGTGGTCGTGGGCAAGTTTTTGGGCGGTGTGATTTTGTACGCCGTCATGTTCCTAGCGCCCACGCTTTATTATGTACTGGTGATTAGCGTGTTCGGCTCGCCGGATTATGGCCCCATTCTCACCAGTTATCTGGGTATGTTGTTGCTGGGTAGCAGTTTCTTGGCGATTGGTTTGTTCGCTTCCGCGCTGACCCAAAATCAGGTGGTCGCGTTTTTTATCAGCTTTATGATTATGATCTTGTTATGGATCGCGAATGCCGTGACAAGCTTGATCGGCACTGGTCCAGTTGCGGATGTGTTGGGCTATCTCTCGATTCCGCGACACTTTGATTTCTTTAGCGGCATTGTGGATACGACCGATTTGGTTTTCACTCTCAGCATCATCGTGGTGGCGTTGTTCTTGACCACGCAATTGTTGCAGACGCGGAGGTGGCGATAATGCGCGAGCGATTGCTTTCTTGGGCAGATTATTTTGGTGCGATTGCATTGGCGTTATGGGTGGCGGCAGGCATCTTGTTTTTGCTCGGTAATCAACCCAACGAACGCTTGATTGCGCTGGTTGTCATTGGCGCGTTATTTGCCGCCTTGTTTATCTATACCAAATTCGGCACATTGCGTTCCGCGGCCACCAGTCGCGGCGCGCGCTATGGCTCAAATGCGTTGCTGGTCAGTGTTGCAGTGATTGGCATTGTCGCGATCCTCAACTTTATGGGTGTGCGCTATCACAATCGTTTTGACATTACGGCGAATAAAACCTTTACGCTCTCACCGTTGACGACGCAAGCATTGCTGGGTTTGAAGGAACCGGTTCAGGCAATTGCCTTTTTTACCACGCAAGCCGACCCCGCGACGCGGCAAGATGTGGCGGATCGCTTGCGCGAGTACGCGCGCGTGACCGACAAGTTTACGTACAAATTTGTTGACCCGCAAGCGGATCCGCAAATTGCGG
>JBBIUF010000050.1:0-31800 GCA_037440365.1 Chloroflexota bacterium | reverse complement strand
ACTTGGTCGGCAGTTCTATTTTCAAGAGTATGGAAAAAAGCCACAGACAGAGCACCGTACAGCATCCCCATGCAAGTTTTCTTGGAGGCTTTGGCATAATGTTTTTGCAGACGCGCGAGAAATTTGGCATCGGGTTGGGTGTGCTTCATGATCTGACTCTTTTTTGAGGAGCCAGTATTATCAAGTCAGCTAATTATTTCGGTAACATTTTTAATGAGGTGGCTCGCCCCGTTGACGCTATTAGATTGTGTGCTATAATTGTGTCTGAAGATTTTCGAGTTCTAAAGGGAGGATGTCCATGTGTATGTTTTGTACGGCCCTGCCAATGGTGGTTGGCGCGACGGCTGTTGTGCAAGGTGAACAGCGCAAGAAAATCCAAGCCGCCCAGTCGCTTAAACTAGGACGTTCAGCCGATAGCAAGCTACCAGACTCGGACAATGTTCAACTCCAGCCTAGACCTGCGCGAACCCGGTTGCCTTCGGAACGAATCTGGTTGACGCCCAAACGTGTTTCTGGTTTCGGCGCGCTGGCGTTTGTATTCTTGTTATTCGGCTCGGGTTTGTACCATACCCATTTCCCAGGTTAATTACACTTGCAACCCGCTCGCTTGCCGGGTTGCAAGTGTTTCACATCAATGGCTCGCCAGTTTGACGATTGACCGGGTCGTTGTGCAACAACGCGAGCGTCAAAAACCTGCTACGCCCTGAAAACACAAAACCTAAAGGAGTGCTTGCCTTTAGGTTTTGTGTTTATTTGCTCAACCCTGTTGCGCAATTTCCGCGACCATGATGATTGAAATGAGCGCGTTGCGATTGCGCTTCAACCCAGGTTGGTTCACTGGGCTTGAGGGCGATCAGTGCGATTACAGATGCTCTCGCACAATCGCGGCGAGTGCCCTGATGAATGCAGGACTCGCATTGGGCGACTCGAGACGCCGCATGTCGAAACCCAGTTCGCGCGCGCGCTGGGCGCACTCGATGTCAATATCGTATAAAACTTCTAAATGATCCGTGACAAAACCAATCGGCGCAATCAGCACACGACGGCGCATCGTGGCCCAAGTTGCCGAACCGTCTGCCGCAATTTGATCAAGCGTGCTCAAAATTTCAGGCTCCAGCCATTTTTCCCCCGTGCGTCCCGCGCTCTGGTACGCAAATCGCCAATGGGTCAAACCGATTCGCGCGGCGACGCCGTCGCAGGTCTCGCGCAACTCGTGCGGGTACGGATCGTTCGATTGCAAAATCTTTTCCGGTAAACTGTGCGCCGAAAAAATAACCTCGATCGCGTCCCACTCCGGCGCGCCAAATTTCAAACGCGCCGCTTGCATTCGTTCGGCGATTGATTGCAAGAATAACGGATGATCATTCCAGCTTTCGACAAATGTTAGATCGAGCGATGCGCCGGATTGGGCAAGCGCCTCACGCACGCGTTGACCATAGCCGGCGACGCTGAACCGCGAATAATGTGGCGCGAGCGCAAGCGCCAGCACCCGCTGATAACCATCGCGGATGATTGCCTCAACGGCTTGCGCGATGTACGGATGCCAATGCTTCATTCCAACATAGACGCGATAATTTTCGCCGAGTTGCGTTTGCAACGCCTCCGCCTGCGCGCGGGTGATGTCGAGAAGCGGCGTCTGACCGCCAATGCGCTGATACCGCGCGGTGAGTTCCTTCAAATTTTCAGGCGACGGTTTGCGCCCGCCGCGAATATCCGTGTAGTACGGTTCGATCTCATCGAGCGCGTTGGGTGTGCCGTATGCCATCAGCAGGACGGCGGTTTGCTGTGTGCTATGTTCCATAACCGTGAACGACCTCAATCAACCGATCGACATTTTCGAGCGGGGTGTTTGGCAAAATCCCGTGACCTAAATTGAAAATGTGTCCGCGCTTTCCGTTCGTCTGCGCTAGAATTTCACGCGCGTGCTTTTCAATCACGGCGGGCGTTGTGAGCAGGATCGCCGGATCGAGATTGCCTTGCAAGGCAACCTCGCCCAGACGATTCCACGCCTGATCCAGCGGCACGCGCCAATCAATGCCGAGCACAACTTGGTCTGAGCTTGCCGCCGAGTTGCCGCTTGCTGTTTGCATCAATTCAAGCAAGGTCGCCGTGCCGGTGCCGAAATGAATGCGCGGCACATGCGTCGGCGCGAGCGCATCGAATATTTTTTTCGAGTGTGGCAAAACAAATTCGCGATAATCGCGCGGCGCCAGCGCGCCGACCCAGGAATCAAACAATTGCACTGCTTGCGCGCCGGCACGAATTTGCGCGAGTAGATACGCGCTGATCGTGTCGGCGAGTTTACCCATCAACGTATGCCAGACTTGGGGATTGCCGTGCATTAATTGTTTCGTCAGCACTAGATCGCGCGATGGCTTGCCTTCGATCATGTAACTTGCGAGCGTGAACGGCGCGCCTGCAAAACCGATCAACGGCACGCGGGTGTTCAACTCGCGGCGCAATGTTCGGATCGCTTCAAGCACAAATGGTACGTCCGTGTCAGGATCGATCACGCGTAACGCACCCGCGCCGCGCTGATCGCGCACCGGATTGGCGACGACGGGACCAACCGCTTCGACGATCTCAAACTCAATGCCCATGCCGCGCAGTGGAATCATAATGTCGGAAAACAAAATTGCCGCGTCAAGATCAAAGCGCTGGAGCGGTTGCAAGGTTACTTGAACAACTAGTTCCGGCGTGCGGCACATGGTCAGCATATCGTACCGTTCGCGCAGGGCGCGGTACTCGGGCATGTAGCGCCCCGCCTGACGCATCAGCCAAATCGGCGTGTGATCCACCGGCTCGCGGCGACATGCGCGCAAAAATCGATCATTGAACTGGGACAAGGTTGCCTCGCGGTTCGGGTTGGTAGGTGCAAAAGGGATCGCTTTCGAGCGCATCGCCGGTGTACGCAAAAGCGCGCGCGCGCGAACCACCGCAAATCGCGCGATATTCGCACCAGCCGCATTTGCCTTTGAATTCATTCGAGTTGTGCAAACTGCGGAAGACGGGCGCATTGCGATAAATATCGGCGACCGTGTCCGTGCGCACATTGCCGACGGTGAGCGGCAAAAAACCAGCCGGGTAGATATCGCCTGTGTTCGATACGAACATGATTCCGTGCCCATCGCGAATGCCAAAACCGTTATAGACCGATGTGCGTTGAATCTGATCAGGCAACATGCCCTCGCCGCGCATCCGGTTCAAAGCAATGCGTCGGTACGAGGGCGCTTCGGTTGTCTTGATGGCGAACGGCGCAACGCGCGCCAGGTCGTAGACCCACTCCATGATTTCTTCACCGCGCGCGGGCGATACTTCTTGCAACACTTTGCCGCGTCCAACTGCGATGAGGAAAAATAAACTCCAGCGCATTACCTTGAACGTTGTGAGCAATGCGTAAATCGCCGGCAGGTCAGCGGCGGTTTCTGCCGAAACGAGCGTGTTGACCTGGATCGGCAGATCGAATTCAGCCGCCATGCGCGCGGCGTCAACGGTCCAATCGTAACAACCCAGCACACCACGCACTGCTTCATGGCGCGCCGCCGTCGAGCCATCGAGCGAAAGCCCCAGGCTTTGAATGCCGTGCGCTTGGAGCTGGGTAACAACCGCGCGCGTGAGATTATTCGTCGCGCTCGGCGTGATCGAAACGCTCAACCCCAGCGCGTTCGCATCGTCAATTAAATCGTACAGGTCTGCGCGTTTAAGCGGATCACCGCCGGTGAGGATCAGATGTGGCAGTGGATTGCCGAACGCCGCGATCTGACGTAAAAGATTTTTACTCTCGGCGTGCGTCAACTCTTGCGGATGTGGCTGGGTCATCGCGTCTGCGCGGCAATGTCGGCAAGCGAGTCCGCACGCTTGGGTCATTTCCCAGTACACGATCATCGGGCTTGTACCAAAATCGCGCGCGACGTGATGATTGGGGCGCGTGGTTGGTTGGCTTATGACTGACATGGACTCTCCCTTGGTTTGAACTGGATGATTATTTTGGCTTGAGCCGGATTTGTTATGCGCCGATGATGTCGGCGGCGACGCGCGCGCCATCCTGAATACAATCGGGAATGCCGACGCCGTGGTACGCGCCGCCCGTTAGATGCAAGCCCGGAAGCCGCGTAACGTGTTGATCGATTTCCGCAATCCGCGTTTGATGTCCCACATCGTATTGCGGGTTGGCTTGATGCCAGCGATACACTTTGGTTAGCACCGGCGTCGCCGTCAATCCCATCAGCGCGCGCAATTCTTCGCGCGCCATGGCCGCGAGCGCGGGCACATCTTGATCGACCAGAGACTCGGAACGCGCGCCGCCGATGAATGCGCGCACCAGCGCATAGCCCTCTGGCGCGCGATGATTGAATTTGCTGGACGACCACGTGCAGGCGAGAATGTTGCGTTTTTCGCTCCGCGGCACCATAAAGCCAAAACCATCGAGCGGATGGTTCAATTCCGCACGCTTAAACCCAAACGATACCGTGGCGGTCGAGACATACCGAATCGCGCGCAGTTTGTCTGCCAACCCAGGTTCAAACGCTTGCACTAAATCGGCGGTGGCATACGCGGGCGTGGCAAACACCACGGCGTCCGCGCGAATTTGCGCGCCGTCGTTTAACGCGACGCTGTATTGATTGCCCGTGCGCGTGACATTGATGGCGCGGCGATCAAGCACCAGCGAGTCCTGGTTCAGTCGTGCGACGAGGGCTTCGACCAGTTGTTGTAAACCGCCGCGCAACGTCATAAACATCGATCCGGCGGGTTGGGCGTTGGCGTTTTTGCCATTGCCAGGGCTTGCGCGTTTTTGTGCGAGCACTCCGCCCAGCAGACTGCCGTATTTTTTCTCCATCTCAAGAAATCGCGGAAACGTGCTTTGCAAACTCAGGTTTTCCGCGTCGGCGACATAGATGCCGGCGATCATCGGCTCGGCAATTTTGTCGAGCGCTTCCGCGCCCAGTCGCCGCCGCACAAAATGCGAGAGACTTTCGTCGCCGTTATCACGCCGCGGTGGAATGAGTGCGTCCAGGCCCATCCGCAACTTGCCCAGCGGCGAAATTAGCGACGAGGTGACGAACGGCATGAGCTTGGTTGGGATGATGAGCATCACGCCATCCGGCATGGCGCGCAGTTGCCCGCGACTCCACACAAACACCTTGCGTCCCGCGTCATTCGTGCCAATCAATTGAGCGCCCAAGCCGAGTTCACGGCAAAGCCCAAGCGCGGCGGGTTTGGTCGTTAGAAACGAGTCGGGACCGCCTTCGATTACAAAACCGTGTTCGCGCGCCGATGTGATTTTTCCGCCAAAGACGGGCGCGCTTTCAATCAACGTGTACTGGATTGTGCCGTGTCCGTGTTCCTGCAAATAGTACGCGGTTGCGAGTCCGGCGATTCCGCCGCCGATAACGATTATATGCTTCATTGCATCATCCCAGTAACGCCAGAGTTTCCGCAAGCGGACGATAGATGCACGTAAAGATCGGCGTATCGCGCAAGGTGTAACGACGCGCTTCCGTGTCGCGCAGTGCGATCACGAGTTGTTGAAATGCCGCCAGGTCTTGCGTTTCATACGAGACCATAAACTCTTGATCGTCCAATCCCGTCGAGTAGACGAGCAATTGCCGCACCGTTGCAAACTCGTGCCCAATGCGAATGTGTTCATTCATCATGCCTTGACGCGCTTCTTGGCTCATCCAATACCATGCGGCGGTTTTGGAAAATGGATAGACGATCAAATAGCGTTGGCGCTCGTGTTCCAGGATGGCTTGCTCTTGCGCGTCCTGACGCCGCACATACGTTGAAGGACGAATCAAGCCGATGAAGGAATGGGTGAGTCTAAGATTGCGCCCCAGCCCCGTAAGCAACAAGCGGCTCAACGATTCTTGCAAAATATCTGGCGTCTCGCTCATGCGCCAGAGAAATAGATCGGCATCGGCTTTCAAACCCAGCGTGCTGTAGGCATAGGTCTGGACGCTGTCGTTTGCCTGCAATTCGTTTGCGAACGCTTCGCGTCCGGCGCACCGTTCGTTGTCCGCCAAATGCCGCCACGCTGAATCGGCCGCGAACGTCAGGTATTGCACAAAACGAAATTCAGTCATGCTTTTTCTCCCAACCATTGCGCCGCTTGTTTCGCGTGGTAGGTCAAAATCAGATCCGCCCCCGCGCGTTTGATCGCGGTTAAAATTTCGAGCGTCACTTTTTTCTCATCGAGCCAGCCGTTGCGCGCGGCGGCTTTGACCATCGCATACTCGCCGCTGACGTTATAGGCGGCGGTTGGTAACTGGACTTGCTCGCGCACCCGCTGAATAATGTCGAGGTACGCGAGTGCGGGCTTGACCATCACCATGTCCGCGCCTTCGGCAATATCGAGTGCAACTTCGCGCAACGCTTCGCGCGCGTTCGCCGGGTCCATTTGATATTGGCGCCGATCACCAAACTGCGGCGGCGAGTCGGCGGCTTCACGAAACGGGCCGTAAAACGACGAGGCGTATTTCGCCGCATACGCGAGGATCGCGGTATCGGTGAACCCTTGCGTGTCCAGCGCCGAACGAATCGCGCCGACCTGGCCATCCATCATCGCGCTCGGCGCAACAATGTCTGCGCCGGCCGCCGCGTGCGACACTGCCGTCATGCCCAGGTATTTCAACGTCTCGTCATTATCAATCAGACCCTCTCGCACAATGCCGCAATGACCATGCGACGTGTATTGGCACAGGCACACATCGGTTGCCACGATGAGATCGGGATTGACGCGCTTGCACACCCGAATTGCTTCTTGCACAATGCCGTGCGTAGCGTAATCTTCCGAGCCAAACTCATCCTTGTGCGCGGGCAAGCCAAAAAGAATCACGGCGGCAAGTCCCAGTTCGCTCACTTGCTCGATTTCATGCGCCAGCAGATCCAGCGATTGATGATAGACCTCTGGCATCGAATTGATTTCCTCGCGCACATTTTTGCCATGCACGACAAAGAGCGGATAGATCAAATTGCGCACGTTTACTTCCGTCTCGCGGACGAGCGCGCGCATGGTTTCGGTGCGGCGTGTGCGACGTGGCCGCACGCGCGGAAAAAGCGATCCCGCTACGGGTTCAGTCGGTACACTCCATTGTGTTTTTTGTTCAAGCATGATTTATTCCTTTCATTGTTTCGCCGCGCTCGCAATAACTTCATAATACTTTGCCATTGCATCAACGAGCCCGTCGATTGTGTGTTCTGATGCCACTGCATCAACGCGCAGACCCAGTTCGCGCGCAGTCTCCGCGGTCACCGGTCCAATGCAAAATACCATCGCCCGCGTGAGCAACGCCTCTGCAGTTCCATTGAGCATTGCGACAAAATTACGCGCGGTTGATGAACTTGAAAACGTCACCGCGTCAATCGCGCTCAACTCGACGGCTGATGCTACCGGCGTAATGGTGCGGTATACGGCGAGGTTGGTTACGGCGATTCCGCGCTCGCTCAATTTCTTTTCGAGTAAATCGGAGGCGATGTCGGCGCGCAAGAGCAGTGCGCGTTGCCCGCGCGCAATCGGCAGTTCAATGGCGATTTGCTCGCCCAGGTATTTCGTTGGCACAAACTCGACGTGCAAGCCGAGTTGTGCCAACGCCTGCGCGGTGGCGGGACCAATCGCCGCGATCTGGGCGGTTGCAAAAATCGCGGGGGTCAACCCTAGTTCGCGCAATCGCTCCGCAACATAGCGCACGCCGTTCGCGCTGGTGAACACGATCCAGTCGAATTCACTTGCGCGCGCCAGCGCATGATCGAGTTTGCGAAAATTTTCCAGCGGCGCAAAATCAATCGTTGGAAATTCGACTGGTTCGCCGCCGAGCGCGCGAATTTTTTCGGCAAAGATGGCGGCTTGTTCGTGCGCGCGGGTGATGAGAATTTTTTTATTCTGTAGCGGCAGTCCTTGTGACTGTTGGGCGACCACGAGGGTTGCCGCTACCTTTAACTGCGTTGCCAATGCCGCGCCTAGTTTTTCCGCGTCTTGCGCGTTGCCGCTGATTTCGCCGCGCGTCATGCGTGAGCCATCGTCCGATGCGATCAATCCACGCAAATGCAGGCTGTCGTTGCGCGTCTCTGCATACGCGCCAATTGGCATCCGACAACCGCCGCCGAGCGCGCGTAGGAAAGCCCGCTCGGCGGTCACGGCGGCACGAGTGGGCGCGTGATCCAGTTGCGCTACACGCGCGGCGAGTTCCGTGTCGGCGGCGCGAATTTCAATTGCGAGTGCGCCCTGACCTGGGTCGGGCAGAAACGCCTCCACCGTAAGATACTCGGTAATTTCGCTCGCGCGTCCGAGGCGCGTAATGCCCGCCGCCGCCAACACAATCGCATCGTATTCTGCCGTCTGCGCTTTTTTCATGCGCGTATCCACATTGCCGCGCAAAGGAATAATGTGCGCGTCGGGACGCAACGCGAGCAATTGCGCTGTTCGCCGCGCCGATGACGTGCCGATCCGCGCGCCGCGTGGCAGTTGGGTCAAGCCAACGCCATGCCGCGAGACGATACAGTCGCGTGGGTCTGCCCGCGTGGGCATCGCCGCGATGACCAAGCCATCCGCGATTTCAGTTGGCAAATCCTTGAGCGAGTGCACCGCCAAATCAATCGCGTGCGCGAGCAACGCATGCTCGATCTCTTTGGTGAACACGCCCAAGCTACCGAGATCGGCAAGCGCGCGCGTCTGATCTTGGTCGCCGGTCGTCTTGATGATCTGGATTTCAATTTCTAGATTGGGCGCGATCTGTTTCAGCGCATCGCGCACATGCTGGGCTTGCCATCGCGCGAGCGCGCTTCCGCGTGTGCCAATGATAATTTTCGATTTCAGATTTTCGATTTCAGATTTATGATTTGTCATCTGCTATAGCTTGCAAAACTTGGGATGCCGCATGGACCGTCTGCGCGATGTCTGGTTCTGTGTGCGCGAGTGAAATAAACGTCGCTTCGAATTGCGACGGGGCGAGGTAAATCCCTTGCGCCAACATGCCTTGAAAGAATTGGGCGTATCGTTTCGGATCGGATGTTTTTGCAGAGGCATAATCCGTGACGGGCTGATGCGTGAAAAACGCGGTGAGCAACGAACCAACCCGATTGATGGTCATGGGGATATTTGCCGCGCGCGCCGCATCCGCCAATCCGCGCTCAAGTTGCGCGCCCAACGTTTCCAAGCGCGCATAAGCGCTCGGCGTTTCTGCGATGGCGTCAAGTGTGGCGATGCCTGCCGCCATCGCGAGTGGATTGCCCGACAGTGTGCCAGCTTGATATACTGGACCAAGCGGCGCAATCATTTGCAGAATGTCGCGGCGTCCGCCGTATGCGCCGACGGGCAAGCCGCCGCCAATGATTTTGCCAAGGCAGGTGAGATCGGGCTGAATGTGATAAAGCGATTGCGCGCCGCCCCACGCAACGCGAAAACCCGAAATTACTTCGTCGAAAATCAAGAGCGCGCCGTTCGCTTGCGTTAGAGCGCGCAAGCCCGCCAGAAAATTGTGCTTGGGGTCTGGCGCGACGACGCCCATATTCCCAGCGACTGGCTCTACGATCACGGCCGCGATTTCATTGCGCCGGGCATCAAATAATTGCGCCACGGCATCAAGGTTGTTATAAGGCGCGACAAGTGTCATTGCGGTAATCGCGGCAGGCACACCCGCGCTGTCTGGCAGAGCCAATGTGGCGACGCCCGATCCCGCTTTCGCCAAGAGAAAATCGGCGTGACCATGATAGCCGCCATCGAATTTGATGATCTTGTCGCGGCGAGTGAAGGCGCGGGCAAGCCGAATCGCGCTCATCGTCGCTTCGGTGCCGGATGAAACCAAGCGTAACATTTCCATTGAGGGCATTGCCAAGGTGATTCGCTTGCCGAGTTCGATTTCGAGCTCGCACGGCGCGCCATAACTGGTGCCGCGCGTGGCGGCGTCTTGAATGGCGGTGACGACACGCGGGTGCGCGTGACCCAGGATCAGCGGGCCCCACGAGCCGACGTAATCGAGATAGGCGTTGCCATCGGCGTCGTAGATGCTCGCGCCGGCACCGCGCGCGATGAACCGCGGTTCGCCGCCGACACTGCGCCATGCGCGGACGGGGCTGTTGACGCCGCCAGGGAAAAGCTGTGCCGCCGTTTCATAAAGTTGATGAGAGCTAGTTGTGTTCATGGGCATCCGTTAATTCAAAGAGTTCGCACAGCGTATCGAGATAAACTTGACCCTCGCCGCGTTGCACCCGTTCTTTCAAATGCACCGTTGGCGCGGCGAGTAATTTGCCGATGATGCCGGCGGACAGCGCGGCAATGATGTTGCGGTCGCGATCCGTCAAGTGAAGGTGTCCGAGACGGCGCAAGGCTTTTTCGAGTTCGGCTTGGCGAATCGACTCGGCGCGTCCACGTAACTCTGAGATGACCGGGACGGCACGACGTTCAACATACCATTCCAGAAATGCTTCAACCTCGTCGGCAATAATCGCGTGAACCTGGGTTACGGCTTTTTGGCGCTCGGCGCGGTTGGCGTCCACGAGTTGATTCAAAGCGTCAATGTTGTAGAGCCGCACGTTGGGAATTTCGGCAACGTGTGGCTCGATGTCGCGCGGGACGGCAATGTCAATGAGGCAGAGGGGTTGCCCGTTCCGTGCGTGCATGGCGGTTTGGATGGCCGATGCGTGCAGGATTGTATGGGGCGCCGAGGTCGCGCTGATCACAAGATCGGCTTGGACGAGCGCGTGGGGTAGTTCAGCGAACGGGATGGCTTGGCCGCCAATGTCGTCCGCGAGTGCGAGTGCATTCTCGATGGTTCGATTAGCGACCATGACGGCACACGCGCCATCCGCGGCAAGATTTTTGGCTGTGCGTTGCGCCATTTCGCCTGCGCCAATCACGAGTGCGTGCCGTCCAGTTAAATCGCCGAGCTGTTGCCGCGCGAGGGCCACCGCCGCGTACGCCACCGAAGCCGCGCCTGCGCCAATCGTCGTTTCACTATGGGCGCGCTTACCGACATGAAGCGCGGCGTGGAAGAGATAATGGAGAATCGGACCGAGTGATTTTTGTTTCGCGGCGGCAAGGTACGCGCGGCGCACCTGTCCCAGGATTTCAAATTCGCCGACCAACATCGAATCAATTCCGCTGGTGACGGCAAAGAGGTGTGCCACGGCGTCGCGCTCGGCGTAGGCATAGAGAAAATTGGCGGCGGCAGAAAAGGTATTGTTTGCAGTCAAGCTATCGCGCAAAGCGGATTCGCCACGGGCGCGGTCCGAGGTCACCACGTAAATTTCGGTTCGATTGCAAGTTGAAAGAATCAGGCGCTCGGAGAAAAGTGCGAGGTTCAAATATTCTTGTAATTGGCGATCGGTGTCTTGCCGAGTACATACCGTCGCGGCAATTTGTTCCCGCAGGTCAATCGGCGCGGTCGTGTGATTCAATCCCATCATCAGGATGAAGGAACTCATTCCAAACTCCACTGGATTTACTCTGCGCTAGCGCCGCGCAGGTTTGTGTTTCGCGGAACGCGATTTGGACACGGGCGGCGCTAATGCGACTGGATGGGTGTGCTGATCGTACCCATCTAGCGTCGCAATCATGAGATCGTCCATAAAATACGTGATGTGTTGCAACCGGGGCGTGTCTTTTTCGTCCCGGGTGATCGTTTTTCCCTGAGCAAAATAAGTGGCACGGCAGATCATGCGTCTGTGTGTGGTAAACATTATGGGAAGGCGTCGAGAATCGCAAGGAGAATTTCGTCGAGGAAGGCACTTACGCGCTGAAACAATTTGGCGTCTTCTTCGTCCCTGATGCGAGAACCGAGCTGGGCATCGAGAACTGTTTTCAAAATCAGTTGGCGAAAATGAATTGTTGCGCGCGCGGCGTTGCCCGCTGACAAACCGTTCGTCGCGAGTAGTTTGCCATACGCGCGTGCAATGCGCCGTCCATCGCCAAGCAAGTGGTCGCGGCGGTCTGGCTCTTCAGCATACGCGACAACACACGCTAGTAACTGTTGACCCGATTCACGCTGTTGCATTCGTTGAGCCTGGGTCAGTTGTGTTCCAGATGGATCAAGCCATTCGGGGTGAGGCGGAGTTGATAGTTCAGTGTGGATGCGATGGAGCGCGCGGTCAGTCGCGGAATCCTCATGTTGCTGTTTCTGATTGAGAAATTGCTGGAGCGCAGTCGCTGAAAAACGGCGGTGTCCTCCCGCGGTTCGACAACTGGGCAAGATGCCCGCGTCAGCCCATTGTCGGACTGTCCCGATATGGACACCTAGAAGCCGGCTAGCTTTTTGAATTGTTAGCCAATCTGTTGAGGCGCTTGTCATGAAACCACCCTCCATCAGGTCCGTAGCCATCGTGACTACTTGATTAGTTTACAATCGCCAAGTCCGATTTTGGTCAAAACGCCATTAAAAAGCGGGTGTAATTGTTGGCATGACGCCTCAAAAATCTATAGAAATCTCATTCTGCGGTTGTTGCCTGCTTGCCGATTTCAAATTAGCCTGAATCATAAACCACACAGAAAAAGAAAAATTTTCTGTGTGGTTCTGTGGTAACAAAAAAATGTGACAAAACTAGATGCTAGAAATCCATTTCAGCGTAATTTCCACAACGCCCTGGCTGACCAAATCAGCGCAATTGTCAAGCCAATCCCCGGTATGCCCAGCAGAAAAGCCCGCCAATCCACAATGCCGACGGGGGTGGTGAGTTGCAGTGGACTTGGGCTTGGCGCTACTGGTTGCGGATTGACTGCCGCGTTGTTGCGTTGCCAGGGCGGACCCCCACCACCGGTAGTTTGCGGCGCGGCAACTGCCGGCGCAGTGGTTTGCCACTGGCGCACATACGCCACCACGGAATCAATCTCCGATACACTTAGGCGCGTGCCCCACACGGGCATCGCCGTGTTCGGCACGCCGTTGGTCACGATCTGCACCATCGCCGCATCGCTTGTCACCTTTTGGAAAAAACTCTGGACGTTGAGCGCGGGCGCGCGGCGTGTGCCTTGGCCTTCCGTGCCATGACACCACGAGCAGTTTTGCGCGAATAAATTTTTGCCCGTGTCCAAAATTTTTTGCGTTACCACAATCGGTTGCGCGGGCGGCTCAGGAATGGCGTTCGCGGGCAGTTTGTCCCAGCGTTGGATCAACAAAACCAGGTCGGCGATCTGCGCGGTTTGCAAGCGCTGATTCCAGCCCGCCATCAGCGTGGCGGGCGAGCCAAGCGTGATCGTTTTGGCGAGTTGATCGGCCGTGCGGTCGGCGCGGATTTTCGGATCGTTAAGCGCGGGGGCGAGCGTGGTCCCTTTGCCATTGGCGCCATGACACGCGACGCAATTCGCCGCGTAGAGTTGCGCCGCGTTGGACAACCGCGCGCCATCGGGTAGCGCCGCAATCTGTTTCAGCGTCTCTGCTGGGATGGTGACGCTCACTGGCACGCGCGGCGTCAGACCCAGGTCGGCGACGACGAGCCGCGTCGCATTCCAATCTCCGTGTTGAATCAATGCAATGACGGCTTCAATTGACGCGTCGTTGAGTGGGCCGCCATCGCTTGTGCCCCACGCGGGCATTGCGGTGTTATACCGCCCGCGCGCAATCGTTTTGTACAGCGTGTCGTAATCCAGGGTACGCAAGCCGGGATTATCGAGCGGCAGGGTTGCGCCGAGACCTTCGCCACCGCCGCCGTGGCACACCGCGCAGTTTTGCGCAAAGACAATCTGCCCGCCGCGAATTTGCGTTTGCAATAAATTTGCGCGCGCCTGATCCTGGCGATTGGGTTCATAGATGATATACGCGCCGAGTGTCAGCACGAGCGTGAGCGTTGCAAGCAAGCCAATCCAAATGTGTGTGCGCATAAGCTTGTCCTAACTGGGATAAACGACTTGAGCGGGTTCAAAGTGATCGCGGTTGAGTGGTTGGCTGGTGTCTACATGCACCTCGCCGTTCACAAGACTGACCTGAAACAAATCCAGTGGCCGCGGCGCGGGCGCATTGAGCACCGCGCCATTTGGATCGAATACGGAGGCGTGGCAGGGACAGATGAATTGTTTTTTGGTTTGATCCCAGGGCACCGCGCAACCCAGGTGCGTGCATTTGCGATACAGCGCCAGAAAGCCGCCGTCCTGCGTACGCACAAGATAAAAGCGACCTTCGTTGAAGGGAGTAACAGAGTTGTTGGGAAATTGGCTGATCGCGCCGCAGTTAAAGACACTGCCAAATTCACCTTGGGCGAGACGCGGCAAAAAAAAGCCCGCGCCGATGATGCCGGTTTCGAGTAGTGCCGCGCCTGCCAGAACCGCCACGCCCAGTTGCAGAAAATCGCGGCGCGGCATGCCTGGGCGCGGCTCTAAATTTTCCGGCGCAAAAGCCGGGACTCGATCGTTCATGTATTTACTCCGTCAATATGAGGTAGGCAGATCCCAGGGAAAGATCAACTTCATGCCTGCGCCGCGAAAGAAAACGCCCACGAGTGTCAGCATGATAAATCCAGCTAGGATGAGCATGAACACGCTCAAGGTGCTTTCGCAGTGTGTCGCGCGAAACGCGCGGCGCACGAATTCGTGATAGCCGATCAGTCCAAGCGCGAGCAGGATGAGCGGCAGAACGCCATTGGCGATGAACGTGGGCAACCCGTAGAGCCAACTTGCCCAGTCGATCCAGTATTCATCCAGCACGATGTAAAACGCGGTGATGCTTGCGCCGAGGGCAAAACTAAACAACGCCAGCCAGCGTCCGCGCCGCGAACGAAAGTAAATGCCGATATTCGGCATATCGCTGTCCATATACGGCAACGCCGCCAAACCCAGCAAGCCGAGGAATGGGATCACGATCGCGCCGACGAGCGGATGAAAATGCAAGAGCAATTCCTGAATGCCCATAAAGTACCATGCGGCTTTGGCGGGATTCGGGCTGGCATCGGGGTTGGCGAGCGCTTGGAGCGGCGCGTTCACGAGCGCCGACCATAGGATAATTGCCGCGAGCGCAACCATTGCCCAGACGAGTTCGGGGCGCACGAGATCGGCGACGGTCAGTACTTGCTCGTCTTTGCTCACGGGCGGCTCATCCACGCCGCGCGGCAAGGACAAGCCGCCGTCTTTGCGGACTCGCCAAAAATGCAAACTCATTAGGATCAGGATGGCCATTGGAATAATCGAAATATGGAGCGCGTAAAAATTCAGCAAAGTGGCGGGCCCAATGTCCGGACCGCCGAGTAGGATGTTTGAGAGCCAGTTGCCCACGAACGGAATGTAGACGATGATGCTCGCGCCAACGGTGATTGCCCAATAGGCGAGTTGATCCCAGGGCAAGAGATAGCCGGTGAAATTAGCCACGATGGTCAAGAGCAATAACGCGATGCCGACGAGCCAGTTGAATTCGCGCGGCGCGCGAAATGCGCCGGTGAAAAAGACGCGCAACAAATGCAGTGCGGCGACGATAATCATCAAATTGCCCGACCAGTGATGCACATTGCGAATGAATTGCCCAAACCAAATCCGCGTTGAGAGCGCAAGAATGGAATTGTACGCTTGGTCAGGCGCTGGCGTATACGTGGTTTCAAGCAACATGCCGGTCACTGCCAGAATGACGACGAGCAACGCCGCCAGTCCGCCCAAGCCCCAGGTGTATGTAAAGCGCAGAGTGCGCGCGGGAACCTGGGCGGGATGTAAATGCAAAACCAGGTTGTTCATCACGAGGCGCAAGCGACTGCGCCGGTCGCCGGTAAAAGGTTCGCGTACGGCACTGCGCCACAGGCGTTGCCAGATGGGTGGTTGAGACGAGTCCATGAATTGCTCTTTCCGTGTTGGATGGAGTTGAGCATCGCAAGTGACAGGGCGATGCTCAACTCGGGGGGTGTTATTGCGCTTGCAAGCCAGCGACGGCTTTTTGTACATCGGTTACGTCGGCAAGTTTGCCTTGGGTAATCAAGTCTTTGACCACCGTGTCGGGGCTGGTGTTGGCGGGTAGTTTGAGCGCGGTGAGCAATGTCGCCAGCGGGATTTTCGTTTGGTCGCTGATGCTTTTGAGCGACATATTACCTTTGATTTGGTTCGCCGCGAGAACCTGCCCGGCTGGAAGCGGTGTCGGCGTGCCCGCGCCTGTCCCGGTGCCTGTGCCTGTCCCGGTTCCAGTTCCTGGCACATGCGTCGTTGTGACAACGGGGGTTGCGGCAAGCGCGACGGGTGTGTTGGTGGGCATTGCGGCGGCGGGCATTGGAGTGGTATTCGCGGGCGCGGCAACAGGTGTGCCGAGTTTCGCCGTCAAGGCATTGCGTAAATCGGTGACCGAAATGATCGCTTCCATATCTTTCAGCGCATTGGTCGGCGGCGTATCGGCGGGAATGTTGCCGATCGCGTACAACTCGCTTTGCGATAATTTCAAGCCGTCCATGACTTGTTGCAGGGTCATCCAACCTTTGATGTCCGCCGCGGTCATGGTGGTTGGGTCAATCGTGACGCGTCCGCTCGTCGTCCATTTGCCCATCGCTTGCGCGGTGAACACTGTGCCGAGGAGGGCGACGATCAAAACAATCGGTGCGATCAATGGGTTGATCCGCATGTTCAATATCTCCTTTATGCTTTCGCTGGGTTACGTTTGACGAGTCCGCGCAAGCCATCCCACCAGGTTGGCGCGATTTGCACTTCGAGTGCGCCATGACGTGGGCATGCTTCGACGCACGCGAGACAACCGATGCAGTCACTGCTGATGGTATTTGCGGTCGCGACGGGTAACTTGACGGGACAGGGGCGTTCGCAAATGTTGCACCCTTTGCACGCTTCGCCATCGCGGCGGATGCGCAACAAACTGAACTTGCCGACCAGACTAATTGCGCCGCCGAGCGGACACAGGTAGCGGCACCAGGCGCGTTCGACAAAGAGCGAGGCGACGAGGATGACGAGAGCAACCAAATACGCGCCCCAGCTCGTGGCGAGATTAAAGGAAAACAGCCAGTCGAGTCCAAACACGGTGCGATAGGGATCCCAGTCGCCGAACCAAAGTTTAGCGGTGGCAATTGTTTGGTAGATAATCACCGCGATGGATACATACCGACCATAGCGCAACACGCGATCCCATTTTGCGGGTATTTGAATTTCGCGGATGTGCAGTTTGGTGCGAACCCAGGTCAGCGCGTCTTGGATCGCACCGAACGGACACACCCAGCCGCAGAATGCGCCGCCGGCAACCAGCACGCCGATTAGCAAGCCCAGTCCCAGCACGATATTCGACAAGTGCGTCTTGGACAGGTACGCGGTGCCGCCGCTCGAAATAAATTTCCACAGCGATTCAACGCCGCCAAACGGACAGAGCGCGTCGAGCGATGCGGTCGCGCCGTCTGTGCTCGCCGTATTGTGAATGACTGCCATGTACAGAATGAACGCGGTAAAGCCCAATTGGACGAGGTGGCGGATGCGATCCATCCAGACGATGCGCCAGCGGCGCGCGCCCGCTGGCGTTTTAGGCGTTTGCAAATTGAGAAAAAGATTTGGGGTCGTCACGTATGCCTCCGGTTGGTGAATTGACTTGTCTATGATCACTATACTCAAGGGATGTGGAGAGCGAATGGAGAACGCATGGGCAAGCGGTGGAATTTGCGCGTCTCCCCAAAAAAATGGGAAGGGCCCAAGCCCTTCCCATCGTGGGAGAAACCGGCGCGCCCTCATCAGCCGCCGCTAATTGACTCGATTGGTTGGCGCGGTGTTGTTGTATCCGCCATTGCCGCCGTTACCGCGTCCTGCCCAGCCAGGGCGGCCTGCTTGATCGCGCACTAGGACATTCGCGCCGTTCGATAGATTTTGCATTTGCCCAACTTCAAACAAGCCGTTCTGGTAGAAACCATTCAGTTTGATTTGATCGCCGATCTTGGCTGTGAACTTGTTTTCCAGCGCATACGACCACGGCCGATTTTCGACGCGCACTTGTTCGCCGGTCGCCGTTTGCACCGTCATGGCATATTGATCCACACTTTGCACACTGCCTTGTAGCGTGGTCCACGTTACGCCTTGCGCCGCCGCGCCTTGACCTTGCCCTTGTCCGCCACCGCGAAATTGACTGCCCGTGCCAGTCGTATTTGGCGTAGCGGCTTGATTATTCGCGCTCGCCGGAGCGGGAGTCAGCACGCGCATCAAAATACCCGCGCCGATAATCGCCGCCAGTCCGCCAATCAACACTGCAATCATAATTTGCTTGAACATTTTTATCCTCCGTGTGGGTTTATCTTGGTGACAGCATAACCGATGGATGTGGAAGCGTTATGGAGAAGCGGTATGCAAGGCGTGGAGTTTTGCGGTAGGTCAAGAAACGAGTACTGCAATTTGTCACATTTTGACCTAATTTGTCATTGAAAGTCATAGCAATATATGATAATGTATGCGCATGGATGACTTGATAACAACCAAGCAATTGCAGGAATTGCTCAAAATTGACCGTACCACCATTTATCGAATGCTCAGCGACGGGCGTTTGCAAGGGATTCGCGTGGGCGGTCAATGGCGTTTTCCACGCAATGTGGTGGACGAGTGCCTAATCAACCACAAAGTGCTTCGCCAAGTCATCGAAACGAATGAATCCATTATGCCCAGCGCGGATGTTCTGCCGCTGAGTTGCCTTGAGCCGATTCAAGAGGTGTTTGCCGCCGCCGCCGATGTGGGCGCGGTGACTACAACGCTGGACGGCAAACCAATTACCCCGTTCGGCAATCCATGTTCGTTTTGCAATTTACTTTTCACTTCGCCTGAAGGTCGCCGCCGTTGTGAATCATCGTGGACTCGTCTCGCGCAATCCAGCGATGGCACACCGCAGGTTGAACAATGCCATGCGGGCTTGTCCTACGCGCGCGGGCGCATCCAGGTTGGGGATGAGTTTGTCGCCATGATTTTTGCGGGGCAATTTGTTGTGGATGAATCGGCGCGCCAAGCTCTGCAAGTGAAAGAACTCGCGTGCGCTTGCAACATCCCCGAAGCTGAATTGCAACATGCGGCAGATGAAATTCGGCTGATCCATGTTGCGCGCGCCGATTGGCTTTTGAAATTGTTGCAAAAAGTTGCCGACACGTTTTCGCATATCGGCGAACAACGCTTGGATTTGCTCCAGCGGCTACGGCAAGTAGCGGAACTGGCTCAAGTCTAAACCAGCGCGCACGGTTTGCTCAATTGATTGTGCTGGGTAACGCTGCGCCAGCCGTTTACATTGGTCACTCAAGGTGATGATCGCCTTGCGCGGAACGATGAAGGGTATCGTTGGCGCAAGGCGTTTTAATTTTATTCAGGAGGTGTTCTCATGGACGTGAAAGTAGATTCGACGCTCGATTGCAGTGGCATGGCGTGTCCGATGCCCATCCTCAAAACGAAAAAAGCGGTTGATGGATTGCAATTGGGCCAGGTGCTGAAAATGATCGCGACCGATCCGGGTTCGATTAGTGACGTGGAAGCGTGGACCGCGAAAACTGGGCATGCGCTCCTCGGCCACGAAAAAGACGGCGACAAGTTCGTGTTCTTTATCAAGCGCGCGAAATAGCCAAGACTCGATGGAAAAAATTGTCTTGATGTGCACGCATGGTCCCGAAGACCCTGAACGAGCCACTATTCCCTTTGTGATTGCTACGGCGGCGCAAGCGTCTAACGTGGATGTGGTGATGGGATTTCAAGTGAACGGCGTGATGCTCATGCGCCAAGGATGCGCCGAGCATGTCTTTGCCGCCGGGTTTCCGCCACTCAAAGATCTAGTCACCGCTTATCTCGAAGCGGGGGGCAAGTTATTTGTCTGCGGTCCGTGCGTCAACTCACGCAAGCTTGATCCGCAACGTGATTTTATCGAAGGGGCAACCGTCATGAACGCGGCGGCCTTTGTCAAAGAATTTACTGAAGCAACGAATGTGATGGTTTATTAAGGAGAAATAAAATGGCTGAAGCAAAACGACTCGCAGTGATTTCGTGGCACGGCACGCTCGACGCGGCGTATCCGCCGCTGATTCTCTCTACCGCGGCGGTGGCGATGGATATGCAAGCCGCGATCTTTTTTACGTTCTTTGGCTTGGAAATTTTGAAAAAAGGCAACGCGGACAAATTGATGGTCGCGCCGATTGCTAATCCGGCGATGCCGCAACCAGTTCCCGGCATCTCGGTCCCCAACATCCTCGGCATGTTGCCTGGAATGACCGCTGTGGCGACGGGCATGATGAACGGCTGGATGAAAAAAGCCAACGTCGCCAAAGTGAGCGAACTGCTGGCACTCGCGCAAGAATCCGGCGTGCGCCTGATTGCGTGCCAGATGACGATGGACGTGATGGGCATCAAGAAAGAGCAATTGATTGATGGCATCGAAATTGGCGGCGCGGCAACCTTTTTGCAATTTGCGTCCCAGGATGCGATCGCGCTTTCATTCTAAACCAGGCGTCAGTCGCCAGTCGCCAGAAAAACAACCAACTGATTACTGGACACTGATGATTGATGCCTGAACTTTCAGGAGACCAAGATGGCAGATGACAAGGTAATGATTATCATGACGAGCGGGCCCGATACGCCGCGCCGCTGTGCGACGCCGTTCTTCTTCGCCAGTCTTGCCGTGGCGATGGATTACGACGTGACCATGTTTTTCACAATTGACGGCACGCTCTTGCTGAAAAAAGGCATGGCGGAAACGATTTACCCCAAAGCGGGCGGCAAGCCCGTGAGCGCGTTCCTCAACGAAGCAATGGAAGGCGGCGTCAAATTTCTCGCTTGCACCGCGTCCACTGAATTGCACGATCTGCAACCGTCCGATTTGGTGGATGGCGTCAAAATGGTCGGCGGCGCATCCATGTGGCAGTTAGCGGAAGAGTGCAAAACGGTACTCACCTTCTAGTTCGCGGTGTTCAGTTTGCGATCCATGACTGAACACTGATTTCTGGACATTTGAAAGGACAGACCGATGACAACTGTACGCGGATGTAATTTACCGGATGATGTGTATTACCTGATCGAAAAGCATGTGTGGGCCAAGCCACTGGCTGGCGGAGTGATTCGCATCGGCATGACTTCGGTGGCGGGTAAATTGTCGGGCGGCAAACTCGCCGCCGTGACCGTCAAAGCGAAAAACATCGGACAAGAGGTCAAGCAAGGCAAGAGCGTGGCAACCGTCGAGAGTAGCAAGTTTGTCGGTCCGGTACCAGCACCCGTGACCGGCGTGCTTTTGCGCGCAAACGAAAAACTCGTGAACGATCCCAACCTTGCCATCAGCGATCCCTATGGCGAGGGCTGGATCGCCGAGATTCAAGCGAACGCCTGGGACGCGGAAAAGGGTGTGCTGGTGACTGGCGCGGAAGGCGTGGCCGCGTATCAGAAAAAAATGGAAGCGGATAATATCTCCTGCGCGTAATGTCTGGCAGATCACGTCAAACACAGGAACGATCCTTCGTCAACCTTCAGAGAGGAGGGACTAATGCCCGAAGAAACTATTGGTCAGCATGTAAAAAAGCAAGGCATCTCACGCCGCGATTTCGTTAAAATGTGCGGCGTACTCGTCGGCGCAATGGGTTTGAAATTTGCGCCGCCCCTGGAAGCAAGCGGATTGCCCGCGCACTTGAACACCGCGCGCGGATTCGCCTCCGCCAATTTGATTGCAAACGTACTCGCAACCAAACAGCGCGTTCCCGTCATCTGGCTCGAATTTTCAGATTGCGCCGGATGCAGTGAAGCGATTACGCGTTCGCAATCCCCCACGCTCGTTGACCTCGTGCTCAACACCATCACGATCGAGTACCACGAAACGCTTTCGGCGGCGGCTGGTTTCCAAGCCGAGCAAGCCAAGCAAGACGCTATGAAAAAATATGCCGGCAAATACGTCCTCGTCGTCGAAGGCGCAATTCCCACCGACAACGACGGCGTGTATTGCACAATCGGCGGACGCACCGCGGTCGATTTGTTAAAGGAAGCGGCGGCGGGCGCGGCGGCGATCATTTCCACCGGCAACTGCGCCGCATTCGGCGGACTGCCCAAAGCCAAGCCCAACCCCACCGGCGCAAAAGGCGTTTGGGAACTCATCACCGATAAACCCATCGTCAACATCCCCGGATGTCCCGCGATTCCCGAAGCGACGACTGGCACGATCGCGCATTTTGTCATATTTGGCGCGCTCCCCGAACTCGACAATTTGCATCGCCCTAAAACATTTTATGCGCAAACGATCCATGACCGTTGCTTGCGCCGCCCATTCTACGAAGCCGGTAAATTCGCCGAATCGTTCGACGACGAAGGCGCGAAAAAGGGCTATTGCCTCTACAAGCTGGGTTGCAAAGGACCGACCACCTACAATTCGTGCGCGACGATCAAATGGGATCAAGGTTTGTCGTTCCCCATTCAATCCGGACATCCGTGCCTGGGTTGCTCCGAACCGAATTTCTGGGACGGCGGCGGATTCTATCAAGGTCAATCCGCGCCGCTGGATCGACCGACCGTGGTTGCCGCGGGCGCGGCTGTTGCGGCGGGCGCGGTTGTTGGTGTCGGCGTGGCGCTTGCCAATCAGATGCAGAAAAAAGGCGCGCATGCTGAAGACAAGAAGGCAGGATAGGAGGATACCATGAATTGGGATAATATTCTCGAATTTGCGCGAGGACCTTTCTTCCAGGTTGCCATCTTGGTGTTCATCGCCGGGATGACGTATCGTCTCGTGCGCGTCTTGGTACTTGGCTGGTCAGCGGACAAGGTGCCTGCCAAAGGCAGTAAGCTCGGCGGCGTTGCCATGTCGTTCGCCAAAGGGCTTTTGATTTGGCCCTTTATTCCCTGGGTCAAGAACACCTTTAATCGCAACCCGATCACCTATCTCGCGGGCGGTTTATTCCACCTGGGTCTGTTCGTCGTGATTTTTCTCGGCGCGGCGCACGTGCTGGTGTGGAAGTCGCTCATCGGCTTTGGCTGGTTCACTCTGCCCTTGCCGATTGTGGACTGGCTTGCCGCTGGCGCGATTGTCGCGATGATCGCGCTGTTCATCAATCGGCTCGTGAACCCGGTTTTGAAATTGCTCACCGGTCCCGCCGAATGGTTGAACTGGCTTATTGTCTTTCTGCCAATGGTCACCGGCTATCTGATGACGCACCACCTCTGGTTCACGTACGAAGTCCTGTTCTCACTGCATATGCTCGCCGTTGATGTTCTGTTGATCTGGATTCCGCTCAGCCGCATCTCGCATTTCATGTTCTACTTTTTCTCGAAAGCGATTCACGGTGCGGATTTCGGCAAACGCGCGGTGACGCCCTAGGAGAATGACGATGAAATCACAAACTGTAGTCAACACGTTTGTCGAAAAAACCGGCGGCTATATTGCCGCGCAACTCGAAGCTTGCACGCGCTGTGGGATGTGCGCCGAAGCGTGCCACTTTTATCAGAGCTCCGGCAATCCGGAATATGCGCCGGTGTGGAAAATCGAACTCTTGCGCCGCGCGTACGAACAACGCTTTACGTTCAGCGGCAAATTCAAACTTGCGTTCAAGCTCGACCAGCCCGTGACGGACGCCGACATTGCCCATTGGAGCATGATTGATTACGAAGCGTGCACCATGTGCAATAAATGCTCGATGGTTTGTCCGATGGGCATCAACCTGGGACCCCTGATTCACACTGTCCGCGAAGGTTTGTCGGACGCGCAAGCCGTCCCCGCCGATTTGAAAGCCGCCGTCAACAAGCAAGAAGAGGAAGGCAGTCCGCTCGGCGTCACCGATGCCGTGTACGCGCAACGCATCGAGTGGGTGGCGGACGAATGGGAAATTGAAATGCCGATGGATGTCAAAGGCGCGGATACGCTCGTCGTCTTTTCGTCCATCGAAATTATGAAATTCCCGAACAACCTCGCCGCGATTGCGAAAATCTTGAATACCGCAGGCGAAAAATGGACCCTCTCGAAAAAAGGGCGCGAAGTTGTCAACTTTGGTTTCTACGAAGGGAACGATCGCCTGACGAAACTGTTCTTGAATCGCGTCTTTGACGCCGCGAAGGAACTCGGCGTCAAGAAAATCGTCGTGACCGAATGTGGTCACGCCTATGACGCGCTCCGCTGGACCGCCGCGAACCTGATGGAAGTGCCGCAAGGCATCGAAGTCACGCACATCGCGGGTTTGCTCGGCGAGTACGTCAAGAGCGGGCGCATCAAACTGAAACCGGGTGCGTTGGATGCCGGCGGCACGATCACGTTCCACGATGCGTGCAAGATTCAGCGGCGCGGCAGTCACATTCAAGAGCCGCGCGAGATTTTGAACATTCTCGCGCCGAACGCCTTTAAAGAAATGACGCCGAACAAGGAAGAGTCCATTTGTTGCGGCGGCGGCGGCGGCGTCATCGCGATCAAGGAAGCGGACCCCATTCGCTACGCCGCGTTTGAACTCAAGATCAACCAAGTGAACCAGGTCGGCGCGAAAACTGTCGCGATGGTGTGTTCCAACTGCCGTTTGCAATACACAGATTGTGTCCAACATTTCAACCTCGACTGGAAGGTAGCGGGGTTGTCGCAATTGGTCGCGGATGCACTGGAATAGCAAACAGTCAACTGTAATTAGTCAACCGCGGATGGTTCACTGATTACTGTTCACAGGAGACAAAAATGGCAACGTTCACCCTGACCCTAGTCGAAAAAGGCATTCTCCGGTGCAAGCACGCCGGAGTTTTCAGCCCCGATGAGATTCAAGCGTTGGCGCACTTTTTCGATGACTATCGTGGCAAGTTGCTGATTGATTTGACCGATACCACGTCTGCGGAATGTGCGCGGCACATCCATCAGTTTCGCCCGATGATGCCCACCACCGCGATCTTTGGTGCCGGGCTGGATCCAAAAATCTTGGACATTGCGGCAAGTTATTACACTCACGATGTCAAATACTTTCAGACTGAAACAGAGGCACTGACCTGGCTTCGTAACCAGTAGGAGAAAACAAATGGCACAACGACTCGTAGTTGATCCCATCACGCGCATCGAAGGCCACCTCCGCATTGAAGCGGAGTTGGACGCGAATAATACGATTACCCAAGCGTACTCGTCTGGCACGATGGTGCGCGGCATTGAAACAATTTTGCAAGGGCGTGATCCCCGCGAAGCGTGGGCGTTCACGCAACGCGCATGCGGCGTGTGTACCACCGTACACTCGTTCGCATCCATTCGCTCCGTCGAAGACGCGCTCAAGATCAAAATCCCCAAAGCCGCGAACATTATTCGCAATTTGATGATCGCGCAACAGTACGTCCACGACCACGTGATGCACTTTTATCACCTCCACGCGCTCGACTGGGTGGACGTGGTGTCCACGCTCAAAGCCGATCCCAAGAAAACGTCGGAGATTCAGCAAACGATTTCGACGTGGCGCAATTCATCGCCCGGCTATTTCGCCAGCGTGCAAAAGCAAGTCCAGGCGATTGTGGACAGCGGGCAACTCTCGATTTTTGCGAATGCGTACTGGGGCCATCCCGCGTACAAATTGCCGCCCGAAATCAACCTGCTCGCGGTGGCGCACTATTTGGAAGCGCTGGACTGGCAAAAAGACGCCACGAAAATTCACACTATTTTCGGCGGCAAGAATCCGCACCCCAACTTTGTCGTCGGCGGCGTGCCGATGCCGATTGATCTCAACAGCGACACCGCGCTCAACGCGGAACGCTTGTCCATCATCAGCGACTCGATCAACAAAATGGTCGAGTTTGTCGACCAGGTGTACATTCCCGACCTGCTCGCGATTGCGCCGTTCTACAAAGACTATGCCGCCATCGGCGAAGGGCTGGGCAATTTCCTGACCTGGGGCGAATTCCCCGGCGAAGACAACAGCGACGTGAGCAAGTATCTTGTGCCGCGCGCCGTCATCTTGAATCGCGATCTCAAAAATATCCAACAACCCGATCCGCGCGATTTCGGCAAGATGAAAGAATTTATTTCGCACTCGTGGTACAAATACAGCGGCGGCGATGGCGTTGGATTGCATCCCTGGCAAGGCGAGACTACGTTCAACTATACCGGTCCCAAACCGCCGTACCAACAACTTGAGGTTGCCCAAAAGTATTCCTGGCTCAAGTCGCCGCGCTGGAACGAAGTCCCGATGGAAGTCGGTCCGCTCGCGCGCGTGCTAGTCATGTATGCGACAGGCAACAAGCAAGTGCAAGACCTGACGAATGCCGTCTTGAAAGCGTTGGACGCGCCGATTACGGCCGTGTTCTCAACGCTCGGTCGCACTGCCGCGCGCGGCATCGAAACCAAAGTGTTTGCCGATGCGATGCGCGGTTACTATAACGATCTGATCGCCGAAATCAAGGCAGGCAACACCAAGACGTTTAACAACGATAAATGGGAACCAGCCACGTGGCCCGCCCAAGCGCAAGGGTTTGGCTTTATGGAAGCGCCGCGCGGCGCGCTGGGTCACTGGATCGTCATCAACAGCGGCAAGATCGAAAACTATCAGATGGTTGTGCCGACCACGTGGAACGCCTCCCCGCGTGATCATAAAGGCCAAGCCGGCGCGTACGAAGCCTCGCTGTTAAATCACAAACTGGCGAAACCTGAATGGCCCCTCGAAATTCTCCGCACGATGCACTCGTTTGATCCGTGCATGGCGTGCGCGATCCACATGGTGGACGCCGAGGGCAACGACCTGGGCGAACGGGAAATCGGTCAGGGCTTGAATGTGTGCATAAGTTGAGGTTGAACTTGTTCGCTGAGGCTGTCTAGTTTGCTGTGGGCGAGGACCGCATCCTCGCCCACTTGATTCTATTTCAAACCCAAGTGAGAATAACACAATGGATTCAATTCGTCTGCTCGATTTACAGTTGGTCCCGCCGGTGCGTTCGCAAACGATCTACCACGCGGTTGCCTATGCGCTCGACGAAAATACGCCGGACACAATCATCGTCGTCGCGCCGACCAGTCCGTACGTGTGCATCGGTTTTCATCAAGAACTGGAAAAAGAAGTGGACGTGGAATATTGCCGCGCGCACGGCTTGCCGATGTACCGGCGCGAAGTTGGCGGCGGCGCAGTTTACCTTGATAAAAACCAGGTCTTTACGCAATGGGTCTTTCAGCGCAATCGCTTGCCTACTGATATTGGCGAGCGTTTTGCGCTCTACTCCAAGCCGCTGGTTGACACGTATGTTGCGCTCGGTATCCCGGCAAACTATCGCCCGATCAACGACATTCATGTGCAGGGCAAAAAAATCGGCGGGACCGGCGCGGCGCAAATGGGCAATGCCGAAGTGGTTGTCGGCTCACTCATGTTCGATTTCAATTTCGAGTTGATGTCCCAAGTCCTCAAGGTCTCGTCTGAAAAAATGCGCGACAAGATTTTTCAATCGCTTTCCGAATATATGACGACGATGACAAAGCAACTGGGTCGCACGCCCGACCGCGATACGGTGGTCAACCTGTATTTGGAAAAAGTGAGCGCGGTATTGGGACGCGCGATCGTGCGCGGCGAACCGACCGCCAAAGAACTCGCACTCGCGGAAGAATTGGATCGCCAAGCGGTGACGGACGAATGGCTCTATCAAAAAGGCGGCTTGCGCCAAGTCGGTGTGAAAATTCACGAGGATGTGCGCGTGGCTGAAGTGGCGCACAAGGCGCAAGGTGGTTTGATTCGCGTGACCGCGCGCGTGCGTAAAGGCCGCATTGACGACCTCACGCTCTCCGGCGATTTCACCATGTTGCCGAAATTCGCGCCCGGCGCAATCGAACTCGCATTACGCGGCACCGCGCTCGATGCAAATGTGGTCAAGGCGCGGATCGCCGAAGTGTATCGCACGGTGGCGATTCAATCGCCGGGTGTCACCGTGGACGATTTGACGACGGCGGTGATGTTACTCAAGCAAGGATGAACACTTGGCGTGCAGGATGAATTTTTTCATCCTGCATCCTTTGGAATTCCAGCTTACTTTTTCTGTGGGGAAATAATGGCTCGCAAAATAATCCTCGGCATTGGCAATTTACTCAACCGTGATGAAGGCGTGGGCATTCACGCAATTCGCGCACTGCAACCAAATACCGTCGGCGATTTTGAAATCGTGGACGGCGGCACGCTCGGCTTGAATCTGCTTCCGCTCGTCGAAGAAGCGTCGCATTTGATCGTGCTGGATGCGATTGACGGACACCAGGAACCAGGGACGCTGATCGAGTTGGCGCGCGAGCAGGTGCAATTGTTCTCGAATGTGAAAATGTCGCAACACCAATTGCTGTTTCAAGAAGTGTTGGGTCTGGCGCACGTGCGCGGACATTTGCCGGAGCATTTGACGCTTATCGGCATTCAGCCCGCGGACTTGGCCGTGGGCGTTGAACTCTCCGCGCAGGTTGCGCCAATCTTGCCGCGTCTCGTCGCGCGCGCGCAGGCGCTGGCGCAAGCGTGGCGTGTATGAGTCTGGATGATTTGTCGCGCGAGGATTTGATTCGGCTGGCGCAAATGTACGCCAAGAATTGGCTAGCGCACGATGGGTGTTGGTTCCTCGCGGCGGAAGAAAAATTTGGCATGGACACTGCCATCGAATTAGATACGCGCGCGTGGGCGTGTTTTTCGCCGGTGGAAGCGCGGCGCATCATGCAGACCTTTGACATCCCAGAACACGGCGGACTGGATGCGCTGGAGCGCGCCTTGACGTTCCGCTTGTATGCCGCTGTCAATACCCAGGTCGCCGAGCGGGTGGATGCCGCGACGTTGCGCTTTCGGATGGTCGAGTGCCGCGTGCAACAGGCGCGCCAACGTAAAGGGCTTGCGCCATTTCCGTGTCAATCGGTGGGGCTGGTCGAATACACGCAATTTGCGCGCGCGATTGATCCGCGCCTTGAAACCGTCTGCCGCCACGCGCCACCCGACGCCGTGACGACTGAATTTTGCGAATGGGAATTTCGCTTCAACGCCAAGTCCGAATGAGTGTGACCGTGAAACCAACACGCCCGGACATTCGCTTTATCCCGGTGTCAACCGACGAAGCCAAAATTCGTTTTTTTGGCACGCTGATGCCGGCGTTGCTCTTGCTCAAACAAGCCCCGTTGCGTTTTGTGCAATTCCAAATTGCAACGCGCTGGACGCCCCGTCGGGACATTGCCGCATTCATCGCGTCCGAGGCTGATGACGCCGCGCGCATCGGTGATACCTTGATCTTTGTCCACCGCTGGCACGCGGTGGCTTTCGATCCATTGACGTTTGCGCGTGCGAAAACTTTTCTGGCGCGCGTTACGCGCATGGCGCGGCGCGCGGGCTATACGGCAGAGCCAATCGATCCACTTGCACCACAAATCAATTTGCCCAAGCTCGCGGCGCAAACCGGCTTGGGCAATCTCAGTCCGTATGGGTTACTTGTGCATCCCATCTTTGGACCGCGCTTGATTCTCACCGGCTTGAAAACCAATTGGTCTTGGCCGCTTGATGCGCGGTGGCATGAACCGGGGTGCAACGATTGCTTGGCGTGTGTGAAACTCTGTCCGCAAAAGCCCGGCGTTAATGGAATTGTAGATTTGAGGCAATGTCAACGGTGCGCGCTGTGCCTGGTTGTGTGTCCCACGGGCAAGGGCCGCCGCGCCCGACAGGTTATTGCG
Organism: Chloroflexota bacterium; assembly: GCA_037440365.1. Classification (GTDB taxonomy): domain Bacteria; phylum Chloroflexota; class Anaerolineae; order UBA4142; family UBA4142; genus JBBIUF01. Next base: position 2,329 of record JBBIUF010000050.1, on the reverse strand, counting down.
CCGACTGGGGTAACGTAAACCAAAAGCGGCTTCCGTGTCCCCGTTCACTCACGACCCCGACTGAGCCACCCATTGCTTCCACCCACGCTTTGACGATGGCAAGTCCTAATCCCGTCCCGCCGCTTCCGCGCGCGCGCGATTTATCCCCGCGGTAGAAACGATCAAACACGTGCGGCAAATCCTCCGCCGCAATCCCTTCGCCTGTGTCGCTTACACTCACCCGCAGGGTTTGGCTCTGGGTTTCCGACCCGATGGTGATCTGTCCGCCGCTGGGCGTATGCCGCAATGCATTCGAAACCAGGTTGCGCAAAATTTGCGCGAGCCGATCCGGGTCTGCCTGAACACGGAACGTTTCAAAATCCTGAATGACCAGGCGCACATTTTGCGTGTCGGCGGCTATGGCAAAATTGTTCACCGTTGCGCGTAATACTTGGTCTAGATTCACGGGTTGCAAATGCAAAGGTAATTGTCCCGCATCCGCCAGCGCCAATTCGCGTAAATCATCCACCAAGTGATTGAGCAAGCGCGATTCATCATAGAGCGTGGCGATTTCACTGTGGTCAAGCGGATACACGTCGTCGAGCATTGCGCGCAGATTGCCTTGCAGGACGGTGAGCGGCGTGCGGAGTTCATGCGCAATGTCCGCGATCAAATTGCGGCGCAGAGTTTCGGCTTGATGGAGTTCATCTGCCATGGCGTTGAACTCGCGCGCGACCTCTGCGATTTCGTCCGCGCCGCGCACCGGCACGCGGCGCTCCCAGTCGTGCGCGGCGAACGCGCGCGCCGATTGGGCTAGGTCGCTCAACGGCGCGGCAACCGTGCGGCTGATGAGCAAGCCCAAGCCAACGCCGATCGCTCCAGCCACCAGCGCGGCGATGATGAGCGTGCCGCGCAATTGATCGAGAAAATTTTGTTCGGCGGGCGCCAGCGCGCCGCGTCCTGCCGTATCGAGCAAGAGATAACCCAGCGTTGCGCCATTCGCAGTTACGAGTTGCGCGCTGGCGCGTTCATCGGCGCTGAGCAAGGAACCCACGCGCGTATCGCGTTCGTCATACACTACACGCAGAGTGGCATCCGCAAGCACCATCGGCGGACGCCCGCGTCCTTGCCCTGAACCTTGCCCCTGACCTTGACCGCGCGCGCGGTTCGTCGCCAAGTTAGCGAATACATCGCTCACGCCAGCCCAGGTTCCTTTTTGCTGATAAAAGGCGGCAAGCTCGGTGAGCAGTCCGCTCTGGGTGAGATTATCTTGCCGCGCCAGGTATTGGCGAAACTGATTACTCGCGCTCCAATCCACTAGCACCGCAATCATCGTTGCGCCAACGAGCGTGATGGCGATGAATGCCAGTGTGAGCCGCACCCAAAGACGATTCATAGCTTGCTCCTGCCTTCATCGCGCAGGCGATAGCCCACGCCGAATACGGTTTCGAGATATTGCGGATCGCTTGGATCTGTTTCGATTTTCTTGCGCAAATTTTTGATATGGCTGTCAAGCGTACGTTCCATGCCTTCGTATGTATAGCCCAGCGCTTTTTCGATCAACTCGCCGCGGGTGAACGCGTGATTGGGATTTTCCATCAGCGTTTGCAAGACCGCAAATTCGGTGGGCGTTAGCTCTAACGCCGCGCCATCCAGTGTGACTAGGTGTTTATCCGCGTCGAGCCGCAAGTGGCGAATTGCGATCACGCGCGCGGTGGTGGGTGGGCTGGCACTGCGGCGCAAAATGGCGCGCACGCGCGCGACGACTTCGCGCGGATTGAATGGTTTGGGCAGGTAATCGTCCGCACCCATTTCCAAACCCAGGATGCGATCCGTGTCTTCGATTTGCGCGGTCAACATCAGAATCGGAAGCGTGGCGAGTTGCGCGTCGGCGCGGAGGGTGCGCGTAATTTCCCAGCCATTGCGTCCCGGCAACATGACATCCAACACCACCAGGTCGGGACGCTCGTGGCGAATCACGCGGAGTGCGTTATCTCCATCATACGCGGTTAGCACCGTAAACCCGGCTTTTTCAAGATACGCTTGCACGAGCCGCACAATTTGTTTGTCATCGTCAACCACGAGAATTCGTTGCGCCATAGTTGCTACCCCCAATGGCTAAAATTATAACACGAAAACGCAAATGAAATACCGACGCCGCATGGATAAGATGCGGCGTCGGTTTGATCGCGGTGGCGGATGCGATTAGCGTTTGCCACCCGGATTAGAACCTGAGCCAGGTGTGCCATTGTTGGGTGCTGGTGGTTGCTGTTGCGGTGCCGCAGTTGGCTGTTGTTGTTGCTGTTGTTGTTGCTGTTGCGGTGCCGCAGTTGGCTGTTGTTGTTGCTGT
>JBBIUF010000049.1:0-32098 GCA_037440365.1 Chloroflexota bacterium | reverse complement strand
ATATCTTCCATTTGTTCGCGCAACAGTTGGTGCGACGCCGCATCGGTTGGACCCAACGTCATCTCATCTGGGATGAAATCGCCGAGATGCGAGTCTTGCTCTTCGCCCACCGGCATTTCAAGCGACAAGGGACGTTGCGAAATTTTGATGATGCGCTCAACTTTGCGCGAAGTCGTGTTTAGTTCTTTAGCGATCTCGTCGCTCGTTGGTTCGCGTCCCAGTTCCTGCACCAGTTGGCGCGAGACGCGCGTCAACTTGTTGATCCGTTCGCACATATGCACCGGCACGCGGATCGTGCGCCCCTGGTCGGCGATGGCGCGCGTGATCGCTTGGCGAATCCACCAGGTGGCATACGTCGAAAATTTATAGCCGCGATGATAATCAAATTTCTCGACGGCGCGAATCAAACCGATGTTGCCTTCTTGGATCAAATCAAGGAATGAGACTCCGCGCCCGATATATTTTTTAGCGATGGAAACCACGAGCCGAAAGTTTGCTTTGATCAATTTTTGCCGCGAGAGTTCGCCTTCGCGAATTTTTTGCTCCAAGCGGTTGCGCTCGGGTGCGGACACATGGTTCTTGTTCAGGCGATAGCGCGCGCGCTTGCCGGTTTCCATTCCGCGCGCGTATTCCACTTCTTGCGCGGCGGTTAGTAGAGGAATGCGCGAAATTTCTTTCAGATACAAACTAACCGTATCGTCAATCCCAATTGCGCTTAGATCAAAGTCGTCTTTTGGCGGTGCGGCGGCTTCGGCTTCATCAGCTTCTTCCGTTGCTTTTTCAGCTTCAACTACCGGCACGCCTTCATCGAACAAGACGATATACAACTCTTCCAACTGCTCCAAACTCGATTCTGCCTCTGGAAAAACAACGAGAATATCGTCTTGCGTCAAGTATCCTTGTTCTTTTCCTTTTTTGATCAGTTCTTCCGCAAGGGTTGGCTCTTCTTCCGTTTGCCCGGGTGCAAGCAAGGGTGCTTTGTGCGCGGCAATTGCGGCTTGAAGCGCACGCACGGCTTTGCTCGGCGTGGGTTTAGCGGTTTCGGATTGCGCGTTGGGACGCCAAGTCTTTTGCTTAACCACTTTGGTTTTCAATTTGGCTTTTTCAGTCGTTTTTTTCGCCATTTCTGTCAACATCACCCACTGACTGTCTCGACCAGTCATCTGGAGGAAACAATAAAATTGAGACAGGACAGCCCCGTCTCGAATAGGATTATATGACAATACTTGCGCCAAGTCAAGGGTTTTTGGTGTTTTCTTTACAATAATGAAGAAATGCTAATGGCTTTTTTATGGCAACCACAAGTTAAATCATCGCAAGGCATTAAAAACCCATCAACATTCTGCTACGATATCATTCATGCCCTCTATCATATACGCGCGTGCCATGCGCGGCGTGTTGAACGAAAAGCCAATTCGTCCCATGCGGTCGGCGATAATAATGCCGCCAGTCCCGCCGACGCGTCGCGCCAGCATCTCGATCGCCTCGCGGGCAACAGACTGCGGCTCGCGTTTGTCGGTCAGCTGATCAATGGCCGATTTTGCCAAGACGACGCGCATAATTGCTTCACCCCAGCCGGTTGACGATGCGCCACCGAGCAAATTGTCCGCATAAGTTCCTGCGCCGATGATAGGCGAATCGCCAACGCGCCCGGCGGGTTTGTACGCCATGCCGCCAGTTGAAGTTCCGGCGACGATGTTGCCTGTGCGATCCACGGCTACGCAACCGACCGTGCCTTTTGGTTCGATGAACTGTGCGAGGTGGGGGGCAGGTGGATTCGTGCGAAATTTTTTCCATTCTTCAATTGCATTCGGCGCGCAGAGTGTTTCATTTGCGACAAGCGCGATCCCATGCGCTTGGGCGAATTCCTCTGCGCCACGCGCGATCAAAAATGTGTGCTCGCTTTCCATCACGCGCCGCGCGAGAACGATCGCGTTCTTGACGCGCTGGACTCCGGCAACCGATCCAGCGTCGAGTGTGCGGCCATCCATCATACTGGCGTCCATTTCAACAACGCCCTCGCGATTAAGCACCGAGCCGTATCCGGCGTCAAATGCGGGATCGTCTTCCATCGAGATGACGGCGGCTTGAACCGCATCATGCGCGGTGCCGCCAGCGCGTAAAATTTGCCAGCCGATGCGCGCGGCAACTTGCACGCCTTGCCGATGCGCCTCAATCGTTTGGATGTCGCCCGCGCCGCCGTGAACGATGAATGCAATGCCCATGATCAACTCCGTGATTCAGAAACAATTGTCCCGCGCTAGCGGTCACGCGGCAACTCGATTAATTATATCGTGTTGTGTGCCGCTTGGCAAAAATGAAAAATCAACTTGAGAGAATTGTGCAACTGTGCTACAATAGTGGCGTTGCCGCAATGGAATGGGTACGTGAGCGTGCGGCAAGGAGGAGGCGAGCGTATGCCACACGACCAAACCGAATATCTCTCGGACGATATTGATCAATTTGAACAGCAAATGGACCGCATGTTGCACGCCTATTTTCCACACGAGCATCGTGCGCGCCCGCGGTTGTGGCGTCCGGCGACGGATGTCTATGAAACGGATGAGGCGGTTATCGTCAAGATTGAGATCGCCGGAATGAACCCGGATGACTTTGGGATTCGCTTTGAAGATCGCATTTTGACGGTGCACGGGTTTCGCCAAGATATGGACGCCAAGTTGAGTTATCACTGCCTTGAAATTCCGTATGGCGAATTCCATGCCGAAATTGTTTTGCCCGGCACGTATGTCGAAGATCAGATCGAAGCAAAATACGAAAACGGATTTCTGTATATCGTGTTGCCTCAAGCCAAGCAAGAGCACCACATCCCGATCCGCGTTCAAGCGCGCGGCGACTAGTGTTTATTGGTTGGAGCTAATGATGAATATCTTTGCTGGAAAAAAAGACCTCGAATCACAAACCGAATCTAAAACTGATCAAGACAATTCGTCACAAATTCCCGAAGAACTCGCGCTCCTGCCGTTACGCGGCACGGTGGTTTATCCGTTGACGGTAATTCCGTTGAATGTTGGGCAAGCGCGCTCGATCAAATTGGTGGATGAAGCCGCGACAAGCGCAACGCGGATGATCGGTCTGGTAACGAGCAAGGACGATAAAATCGAAGAAGCCGGGCCCGACGATGTCTATACCGTTGGCACGGTGGCGATCATTCATCGTTTGTTGCGTGCGCCGGATGATAGCGTGCGATTGATCGTGCAAGGCATCGAGCGTTTTCGCATCAAGGAATTTACCGCGACCGATCCATACCTCCGCGCACGGGTTGAGATTGCGCCTGACCAAGCTGACAAGACCGTTGAAGTTGAAGCGCTGATGCGTAACACGATGGATTTGTTCCGTCGGCTGGTTGGACTAGCGCCGCATCTGCCGGAAGAATTACTGATGGCGGCGATCAACATTGAAGAGCCGCGCCAACTCGTCTATATGATCGCGACGAGTTTGCGGATAGAAACTGGTGATGCCCAAGGATTGCTTGAACTGGATACGGTTGCGGAAAAACTCACCAAGTTGGATGCGTTGCTAAGCAAGGAACTCGAAGTCCTTGAACTGGGTAAAAAAATTCAATCGCAAGCGCAAGGCGAATTGGAAAAAACGCAACGCGAGTACATCCTGCGCGAACAGCTCAAGCAGATCAAGAAAGAACTGGGCGAAGAAGACGAACAAGCGGTCGAACTGAAAGAGTATGAGAAAAAGATCGCCGATGCGAAAATGTCGGCGGAAGCGGAAAAGGAAGCCAAGCGCGAACTAGATCGGATGCGCCAAATGCCGCCTGCCGCCGCCGAGTATCATGTCATCAAAACGTATCTCGACTGGCTCGTCGAATTGCCGTGGAGCAAAACCTCCTCCGATAATCTGGATATTCCACGTGCGCGGCAAATCCTTGACGAAGATCATTACGATTTGAAAGAGATCAAGGAACGCATCCTGGAATACCTTTCTGTCCGCAAGTTGCGTTTGGAACGCGGCGGTGACGAAGAGGCGCGCTCGTACAAAGGATCGATCCTCTGTTTTGCGGGACCGCCCGGCGTGGGCAAGACCTCACTGGGGCAATCCATCGCGCGCGCGCTCGGACGTAAATTCATTCGCATGTCGCTGGGCGGCATGCACGACGAAGCCGAGATTCGCGGACACCGCCGCACGTACATCGGCGCATTGCCGGGACGGATTATCCAATCGATCAAGCGGGTGGACTCGCGCAACCCGATCATCATGCTCGACGAAGTGGACAAGCTCGGCAATGACTTTCGCGGCGATCCGTCGTCCGCGTTACTCGAAGTGCTTGACCCGGCGCAGAACAAGACGTTCCGCGATCACTATCTTGACGTGGACTTTGATCTGTCGCAAGTGATTTTCATTTGCACGGCAAACCAGCTCGAACCGATCCAGCCCGCCTTGCGCGACCGCATGGAAATTTTGATGCTCTCTGGTTACACCGAAGAAGAAAAACTTTACATTGCCAAAGGGTATCTGGTGCCGCGCCAAGTTAGCGAGAATGGACTCAGACCAGACGAGATCCGTTTTGAGGATGATGCGATTCGGCAGTTGGCGCGCGATTACACGCGCGAAGCCGGGGTCCGCAATCTGGAACGCGAGATCGGCGGCGTGTGCCGCAAAGTTGCTACGCATATCGCGGAAGGCAAGGCTGTGCCGTTCGTGGTGACGCCAGCCCAAGTGAGTAAATTGCTCGGCAAGCCAAAATTCTATGGCGAAGTGGCGGAGCGCACGACCATTCCGGGTGTGGCGACGGGGATGGCGTGGACGCCGGTGGGTGGCGACATTTTGTTTATCGAAGCGACGCGGATGCCGGGTTCAAAAGGATTTATGGTCACGGGACAACTGGGCGACGTGATGAAGGAATCGGCGCAAGCCGCATTGTCGTTTGTGCGTTCCAATGCGCATGACCTCGGTATTGACGACAAGGCATTCGAGCGCAGTGACATTCACCTGCACATTCCTGAAGGCGCAACGCCAAAAGACGGACCAAGCGCGGGTGTCACAATGGCAACGGCGATTGCCTCGCTGATGACGAATCGCCGCGTTAAAGACGATATTGCCATGACGGGGGAAATCACGCTCCGCGGGCGTGTCCTGCCGGTGGGCGGCATCAAGGAAAAAGTGATCGCCGCGCATCGCGCCGGTTTGAAAACTATTATTTTGCCCAAACGCAATGAAAAAGATTTAGACGAACTTCCCGATCAGGTGCGCCAAGATTTGAAATTTGTTTTTGCGGAACAAGTGTCGGATGTGTTTGCCGCGGCGCTCAGCAAAAAGGTATCCGCGTCGAATGGCGGCAATGGTCATGCGTCTGCCGCTAGCGCTGAACCCGACAAGCCGAAACTACCGCGCACCGCGAAAAAACGCGGATGAATTTCTAGCCGCGGCGCGCGCGAGCCAGCGTCTCGGTAATTAACAACTCGACAATTTATTCAACTTTGGCAAGCGCCGTGCGCCGCGGATCTGAAAATTGCGGTTGCAAATCTACGCCGCGTTTGCCATATTCGGGTGAGGATCACGGTCGGCGAAAAATTTTTTGCCTATTGATTCGCACGCACTTGGTTTGACCATTCGATTGCGTCGGATTTGAAATGATGACGCGCATTTGCCGAACCACCCCGCGTGTGATGGTGTGAGCGTGGCTTGATTAGAGGATGCCGTGCTTGCACAGGTATTAATCGCAAAACCGATTCTCCGCACGGCTCCTCCCTAATCGGTACACCAGGAGACAAGGATTCACGTAAACCAGGTAGCATTCAATCGGTTTACCGGATCACTTGACGCTCGGTCTACCCAGCCCAAGGAAGGGTTCTCAATGGCACAGCCGCATCGTAAGAAAACTGCTCAACGCCAGTGGTATCGCATGGATTTGCATTTGCATACCCCGGCTTCGGTGGATTACAAAACACCGAATGTCACCTACCTCGATTTTCTCAAAAAAGCCGAGGAAAAAAATTTGGACGTGATTGCATTTGCCGATCACAACACCGCGCAAGGATACGCGCGCTATCTCGAAGAAGTTGAATCGCTCGAACTGCTTGAACGGCTCAAGCGCTTGCGCGACGACGAGCGCAAACAACTTGACGAGTATCGGCGCTTGCGCGAAAAAATGCTCATTCTCCCTGGTTTTGAATTTACCGCCACGCTAGGTTTTCACATCCTCGGTATCTTTCCGCCCGAAACAACCGTCCGCGAATTGGAACACTTGTTGCTCATGTTGCATGTGCCGCCGGACAAACTCGATCAAGGGAGCGGCGAAGTGGGCGCGACCACGGACGCGCTGACTGCCTATCGCATGATCACGGATGCGGGCGGTATGGCGATTGCCGCGCACGCCAATTCGTCGCATGGCGTTGCCATGCCCGGCTTTGATTTTGGCGGACAGACGCGCATCGCGTATACCCAGGACGAAAACTTGAGCGCGCTCGAAGTCACCGACCTGGATTCGAAATCGCGCCGCCGCACCGCCGCATTCTTTAGCGGCACCAAGCCGGAATATCCACGCAAGATGCACTGCATCCAGGGCAGTGACGCGCACAAACTCGTCTTTGATCCAAAATACAAAAATGAAATGGGTGTGGGTGAACGCCCCACGGAAATCATGCTGGACGAATTGTCGTTCGACGCGATCAAAGCGGTCTTCGCCGGAAACGATTTTGCGCGCACGCGCCCCGCGCGCACGGCGACTGAAGAACCCTTCGATCCACTGCGCGATGCGCGCGAGCAAGGCGATACGTTGATTCAAGCGTTCCACGAAAAATTGATCGAAAAGCGCGGCGTGGCGCGCACGATCCTTGAAGACGTGGTCGCGTTGGCAAATACGAACGGGGGCACGCTTTATATCGGCGCGAGCGCGAGCACGCATCAATTGGTTGCCGGGGTCGATCGCCCCGATCATGCGATTGCGGAATTGCGCGCGGCCATCGCCAAAGCCGTCACGCCGCCGCTCGACACTCAAATCGAAGTTTTGAAAAGCCAGGGCAAGAATGTTTTGCAAGTCATCGTGCCGCGCGGCAGTGATGTGCCTTACGCGCTCGAGTCGAGCTATATCTATGTGCGTTCCGAAGGCGAAACCGGGTTGGCGGTGCGCGATGAGATTATCCAACTTGTGCGCGACACGCTAGCGGTCGAGTTCGCCGCCAATCTGCCGGCACCCAAGTCTGCACATCAAGCTGAGCCGGTCGTGACTGCGCCAACGGAAGCGGCGGTCACGGCAATCGCGCCGACCGCAGAGACTGCGTTGCCCGTGCCGCCGCCCCGCACCGGGGTTGAGATTGTCACGTCGGATGTACGCAAAGGCGTATGGTATTACTCGGTGCGCGATTTACGGAACGAACGCATTGTGCATAATGTGACCTTGGCGAGCGCGCGCCGTTTATGGCAATACGCAATTTCGGAGCGCGAAAAAAATCCGTGCGACCCGGCAAAAATATCCTGGTTGGGCGAGATTGCAATTGTTAAAGCGTACAAGCGCGGCGGCAAAGTGCGTTATGATTTTGTCCAGCGCAGTGGCGAAAAATTGTTTGTCTATTACGGCGTGACCGAAGATGGGATTCATGGACCCTGGCGCAAATTGGTCGAGGGTGATGAATCGGCGGAAGCCCGTGCCGATTTGCCCGAGTACGATGAAACGTTGGGCTTTGGTGAGCCGATTGGACTATTGCCAGAAATTCAGACCGTTGAAGAAATGCCGTCCGCAACGCTACCGCCGTTTGCAGATAGCATTGCAACCGAAACGGATTTTACCGCGGCGGACGAGTCTGAGGAACCGTCGTTTGATCTCTATGCACGCTCAAACGATTTACTTCCACCGGAAGTATTGACATCCACGCCGATGGCAGACCTTCCGGTTGTGCCGGTTGATGAACCGGTGTATCCGTCAAGTCCGGCTTTAGATGAAGCGGTTGCACCGATCAGTCAAGCGCCAGCGATTGTGCCGGCCGAGCCAGCCTTTGCGCAAGAAGAACCTACGCCGCCGAGCGAGCCCGCGCCAACCGCAACAGTATCCGCGCCGGCTGAGCCGCAACCTTTGCCGGTTGCGCCTGCGCCGATTGTGACCTCCAAGACCAAGGCGCAAGAATGGCGCGAGAAACTGGATCGCGCGATTGCCGAAGCGCACGCGAAACGTGAAACGGCAGAGAAAAAATCAGGCGAATGATCCGAATTGCAGATGAACCGGGACGAGGTTTGTCCAGGCTTGTCTGCAATTCATGATCCGAACGCACACAAGACTTGGATTGATGATTGGCACACGAGCAAGACTGAAATTGAATTGGCTTGATCTAGCCCGCGCAGGCGGGCTTGTTGTTATTGTCGCCGCAATTTCAACCGGACTGATTTCCCCTGCGTTCGCGGATACACCAACCCTGCATGTTGTCGCTTGGGGCGAAACGCTCTACAGCATTGCGCGCGCATATGACCTTGCCCCCCAAGTTTTAGCCAGCGCAAATGGTATCGGCGTGAACCAGTGGGTTTATGCGGGCGAGCGTCTGACGATCCCGTCGAGCGCAACGGCGGTCAACCCGGCAGTGTCCGCCACAACTCCCAGCGGCTATTACACGGTTCGCGCAGGCGATACACTTTTTTCGATTGCGACCCGGTTTGGCGCAACACTGAACGCAATTGCCGCCGCCAACGATTTGCCGGCGAACGGCGTGCTGTATGTTGGCTGGACTTTGAAAATTCCCGGCGCATCTGCGAACCAATCGCCGACGGCATCCTCCAATTTATCCACAATGACATATATTGTTCAACCGGGCGAATACCTCGCGCGGATCGCATTGCGCTATAACACCACCGTGCAAGTAATCGCGCAAGCGAACGATCTGCCCAACAATTGGATCGTGTATGCCGGGCAACGTCTCGTGATTCCGAATGCTCAGACGCAAGCGCCCGCGCCGATCCCAGTTGCCGCGCCAAGTGATGCGCGCGCGGCGAATGTGCCGGTGTATCAGCAAAAGCAAACGCTCACTTGCGAAGAAGCCGCGGCGGCAATGGCAACGCGCGGCGCGATCAGCGAAGCGCAACTCGTTGCCGTCTTGCCACGCAGTGATAATCCCTTCGCCGGGATTCGCGGTCGCACCAACTCACCAAATTTTGGTGGCTTGAGCGATTACGGCATTTACGCGCAAGGTTTGCAAAAAGGTCTGAGCGCGCTTGGCGTGAAATCGGCTATTCTCTACGGACAATCGTTCGACGATTTCAAAAATTCGATCGTGGCGCAACTTCGCGCCGGTCACGCGATTGTGTGGTGGCATACCTGGCAAGATACGTACCAAACGCCGGTGTGGATCAGAACGACCGATGGCGCGTCGGTGAAACTGACACCGTACGAACATGCGGGCACGCTTGTTGCGGCAAACGATCGCGGCGTGACGTACAACGATCCGTATGATGCCACCGTGCGGTTTGTTTCCTGGGATAACTTTCGCCGCGTGTCCGCATACTTTGATAACATGGCGCTGGTGATTGTGTCATGACGATTTCGCTTCGTGAGTTTACCTTGTCGGATTACGATGCGGTGTATGCACTGTGGCAAAATGCCGGACCAGGTATTGGCATTGGCCGCTCGGACACGCACGCCGAGATCGCAAAAAAGTTGGAACGCGATCCTGACTTGTTTTTGCTCGCGGTAGAAGGCGAGACAATTGTTGGTACAGTCATTGGCGGGTATGATGGACGGCGCGGCATCATTTATCATTTGGCGGTTGCCGCAAATTATCGCCAGCGCGGGATTGGCCACATGTTAATGACCCAAGTCGAGCGGCGGTTGATTGCCAAAGGATGTATCCGTTCCTATTTGCTCGTTGCCGAGGGCAACGAAGAGGTGATCGAGTGGTACCGTGACCTGGGTTGGGACACGATGCATTTGACGGTTATGGCAAAAACGATAGCGTAACAACGAGGATGTCAATTGACACGACCACGCGCGCGCGATTTAGGAATTTCAATTGGGCGAGTTGCGCCGGGCAAATTTAACGCGATCACGGATGTGCCGGGTATTCGCGTTGGACACACGACGATCATTCAAGGGAATGGCGCGCTGGTGCCGGGCAAGGGGCCGATTCGCACCGGGGTTACCGCGATCCTTCCGCATGACGGCGATCTGTTCCTTGATAAAGTAACGGCGACGGTGCATCGCATCAACGGGTTCGGTGAAGTGACAAACGCCGAACAAGTTTACGAAATGGGATTTTTTGAAGGGCCGTTGATGTTGACGAACACATTCAACGTTGCACGCGTTGCCGACGCGGTGATTGATTGGTCGCTGGAACGGAGCGAGCGGCAAGGCGTGGACACTTGGGGCATTAGCCCCATCGTTGCCGAGACGAGCGATATGTATCTCAACGATATTCGCGGACGTCATGTGAATCGCGAGCATGTGATTCACGCAATAGAAACCGCGACGAGCGGCATCGTTGAAGAAGGCGCGGTCGGCGGCGGCACGGGCATGATCTGTTACGATTTCAAAGGCGGCATTGGTACCGCTTCGCGTAAATTGCCGGAGCAACTAGGCGGCTATACCGTTGGAGTCCTGGCGCAAACGAATTTTGGTTGGCGTCCGCAATTGGTGATTGATGGTGTGCCGGTTGGACGCGCGTTGGAAAATTACGAACCGGTGCGCCGCCACACGGAAACGCCCCCGGAATTTTTGCGCGAACAAACGGATGGCGGCTCGGTGATCATCGTGGTCGCAACCGATGCGCCATGCTCGCAGAGGATTCTCAATCGGTTGGCGGTGCGCGCGCAGAACGGCTTGGCGCGCACCGGGTCGCACACGGGCAATACCAGCGGCGATTTCGTCATTGCGTTTTCGACGACGCGCCGCAAGCAACATTTCAGCGAGACGCTCACCTACACGGTCGAGCAAATTGTGGAACAGGGCGAACTGATCAATCACATGTTTTGGTCGGTGGTCGAAGCAACAGAAGAAGCGGTGCTTAATTCGCTCTTCAAGTCTGACACGATGAGCGGCGTGAATGAGCGCGTCATTCCTGGCTTGCCGATTGAAGAGACCATAGCTGTGATGCGACAGTATGGTCACGCGCACGTGCATTTGCCGTAGCGACGGCAAACAATTTCTGACTCAAGGACCATGTATGCGAATCGGAATTCTCACCATCAGCGATCGTGCTTCACGCGGCGAATATGAAGATCAATCCGGACCGGCTCTGCGCGAGTTGATCGAAAAAACATTCGGCGAAGATGTTGATTTGACGTACATCGTTCCCGATAACTTTATCGAAATCAAGGGTGCGTTGATGAAATGGTGCGATGACGCCAAACTCGATTTCATTGTGACCACCGGTGGCACGGGTTTTGCGCCGCGCGATGTCACGCCTGAAGCGACCAAGCAAGTGATCGAACGCGAAGCGCCAGGCCTAGTCCATGCCATGCTCACCGCGTCGCTACCCAAGACGCCGCACGCGATGCTCACGCGCATGGTCGCCGGCATTCGTGGGCATACACTCATCGTCAATTTGCCAGGTAGCCCAAACGCGGCGTGCGAAAATTTGCAAGTGATCTTGCCCGCGATTCCGCATGCGGTGGAATTGTTGCGTGGCAAACCAGGCGAACATCACATGTACGAAAATCCAATTGATGAAGCAGAACGCAAGCGCGATATTGCAGGTGATTAGCGATCAAGGAGGATCGAATGACCGTTGCCGCCGGACTGGAACGCAAACATCTCAGCACGTTTCAGCAAGCCATGCTGTCGCTCTACTGGTTTTCCACCAGTCTCCACTGGGCTGTGATTCTGATCATCGTTTTGCCGATCCAAGCCGCGTTCATTGCCGGGGATGAATTCAAAGGCCGCGGGCTGGGTTTGGTGCTGGCGATTGGCGCGCTTGTTTCGATGATTGCCGCGCCGTTTATCGGCGCATTCAGCGACCGCATTCGTACGCGCTGGGGTCGCCGCGTACCGTTCATCGTAATCGGCGTGGCGATGAACGTCCTGGGTTTGATCGCGCTGGCGTATATTCCACGCCAAAACGATCTCTCCACCTTGTGGCCCTATATCATCGCGTTCATGTGGGTCGAGTTCTGGAACAACATCGCGTCCGCGCCGTACTCGGCGTTGATTCCCGATATGGTCCCCGTCGAGCAACGCGGAAGCGCCTCGGGCTGGATGGGTTTAATGTCCATGCTCGGCAATGTGATTGGCTTGCTCTCTGTTTTGTTTATGGGCGCGATGGGTGGTGTGATCGGAATGTACTGGTTCATCATCATCGTGATGATTGTCGGCGCGGCGGGCACGGTATTTTTTGTGAAAGAGCCGCCTGCGCCGGAACAAAAGCCGTTCGAATATAAAAATCTACTCGGCGTTATGACGGTATTTGGTTTTGCCGCGCTCGGTTCAATTGTGCTGAACGCGCTCGCGTTGATCCGCGTTGCGCCGACGGATGCGCTGGCGCAAATGTTTGGCACGACGGCGTGCCTCGAAGGTTCGAAAGATTTGTGCCTGGACGTGTCGCCCGCCTTTGCGATTGCGGTCACGCTCGGCAGTTTGCCGCTGGGCTTGATCCTGGTTGGGCTGGGCGTCAAGTTGGTTGGACAGTGGAACCCTATTTACCAAGGCGTGCGCGATTGGTTTCGGCGGTATAGCGATTTTGTGTGGGTCTTTCTCACACGCTTTTTGATCACGATGGGTGTCTATACCGTGCAAGAATTTTTATTGTTCTATTTTCGCGATTCGATTGCAGATAATCAACCGGGCTTTGTGTTTGATTTCTTTGGCATTCCGCTGGCGACTGACGCGACGAATGCCGTGTCCTACTTTTTCATCGCGCTTTTGATCGGCGCGGTGTTGACCACGCTCGTCGCCGGTGTGCTTTCGGATCGCTTTGGGCGTAAAGCGATGGTATATATTTCTGGCGCGTTGCAAGGTCTCGTCGCGCTGATTCTGATCCCGTTTCACAGTTTCACGTTGGCGGTCCTATTGGGTATTGTGTTCGGGCTGGGCTTTGGCGCATACCAAAGCGTGGACTGGGCATTGGCAAGCGATGTGTTGCCCTCTGAAGATTACGCCAAAGATATGGGCGTGTGGCACGTGTCCCAGGTTTTGCCGCAGATGATCGCAACGCCGTTCGCTGGATTTTTTCTTGATGCGTTTCAAAAGATTGGCAAGACGCCCGCCGTGAATCAACCCACGCTTGGTTACACCGTGATCTTTACCATGTCGGTCATTTATTTTGCGCTGGGCACGGTGTTTGTATCGCGAATTAAAAAGGTGCGGTAAACTAAACTGTGTCTCTTGTTGTCTCGGCTATCCAACTAACCTTTGAATATGCCGCTACGCCGCAAGCCTTTTTCGATCAAGTGCGCGAGCCGATTGAGCGCGCGGCGCGTGAAGGCGCGCAATTGATCGTTCTGCCGAATTATATCGGTTGGCAATTGCTTGGCATCCCCGTTTCAGCGGCGCGCGGTGAGCGGACGTTGGATGCGATCGCGCGCGCAAGTAAATTTGAATCGGTGTCGACGATGTTGCGCGAGGTCGCGCCCGCGACGCGCAACTTTTTCACGTATCTCTTTGCCTCGCTAGCGCAACGGCTGAAAGTGTATCTTGCTCCGGGCACGCTCCTTGAGCGCGAGGGCGCTAGGTTGTACAACACGGCCTACCTGTTTGCGCCAGATGGCAGTATCAAGCTCGCACAACGACAAACGCATCGCGCGCCGAATGAAATCGCGTGGGGCTTGACGCAAGGCGACGCGCTGACAGTTTACGAGATGGGTAGCGCGCGGGTGGGGTTTGTGATCGGCACGGATGTTGAGTATCCCGAAGTCGCGCGTATTTTGGCATTGCAAGGCGCAAACGTATTGATTCACCCGGCGGCGTATCCGGTGTGGCGCAAGCAACATTACCTGGTTGATCTCTGGCGCGACGTGCAATCGAATCAGACGTTTGGTGTGCAAGCCTGTTTGCTCGGCGGCGAATGGAAAGGGCAGTCGGCGATTTATGCGCCGGTGGATGGCACCGCGGATCGGCGCGGGATGCTGGCGCAGGCATCGCGCGCGGCGGATGCCAAGATCATTAGCGCGCCGCTTGATTTTGCAATGCTTGAGCAAGCGGCAACCCAGTTTCCCATTTTTGATTTTTTTAATTACGATTTCTACGCGCGTGAATTTCCGAGCGCATACCTCAAATAGCCGATCCCTGATCACGCACAGGTGGCTGATCGGTGTTTGCAACGTGGCAAGTCCTATGACCCTCAAAGATCAACTCCTCGCGCTGGGAATCAAAACCCTGCTTGCATATCATTCACGTCCCGGCGCGATTCACGCGGCATTGGCAAACCGTACCTATCGTCATGCTGATCCACTGGTGGCCGAGCGAGTTACGCTAGGCGTGGTGCAGATGCAAGCCGATTTACTCGCCGATGGTGCGGCGTTTGCCGAGAAATATTATGGGTTGGTACGTCAAGCGGTCGAGCGTGGCGCGCAGTTGATTGTGTTCCCAGAATATGCGTGGTTGCCGATCCTGGGTCTGTTGCCGCCGGTGCGTACGCTCGCGCAACAAGGTGTGACCTTGCAAGGCGCGGTAGATGCACTTGCGCCGAATGGCGGCATGACGCTTGACGGCGTGTTTCGCACGATTGCGCCAGCTGTCCAGCGCATCTTTGAAACGACGGCGCGCGAACTGGCCAAGCGCTTCGGGGTGTGGCTGATGCCGGGAAGCGCGCTCACTATGGACGCGCATGGACACTTGTTCAACACCGCGTATCTTTACGCGCCCGATGGTAGGTTGCTCGGTACCCAAAATAAATTACACGCGACCACGCTGGAAAAAACTTGGCTGACGACGGGCAACGATCTGCGTGTGTTCGATTTGCCGTTTGCAAAGATTGCCATGCCGGTCTGCATGGATTTCACGTATTGGGAGACCACGCGTATTGCGACATTGCACGGCGCGGAAATTTTGCTTGATCTGTCGGCGGATGAAACGGCAGATCAATTGATGCTCGCGGTGCGCGGCGATGAATCGCGCGCGCAAGAGAGTTTGGCGTACACCGCGCGCGCGTATTGCGTGACGAAACTATTCGGCTTGAATTTTTGCGGACCCAGCCATATCGCCGCGCCGTTGGGTTTGCGCGGCAACGGGAGCGTCTACCTCGCGCAAACGGAATCGTCCGACCGTGCAGAAGTGATTGTTGCCGATCTCGATCTCGCGCGCCTGCGGCAATTTCGCGCCGAACATCCGCGCGATTATAACTTGGCGCTCGATCAGAAATATCTACCCTCGGCGTATGCGGCCTATCGCGCGCGCGTTACCCAAGATGGCAAACGCAGGTTGACGTGATAAATCTATTTCTTCAAGGGCTACTGGTCGGTTTTTCCATCGCCGCGCCCGTCGGTCCAATTGGCGTGTTATGCATTCGCCGCACGCTCACCGATGGACGCGCGGCTGGTTTGCTCTCCGGTCTGGGCGCGGCAACGGCGGACGCATTCTACGGAAGCGTGGCAGGATTCGGTTTGACTTGGCTCTCTGGTTGGCTCGTCAGTCAGCAAATGCTGTTGCGGCTGGTCGGTGGCGCGTTTCTGTGTTACCTGGGTGTTCGCACCTTGTTTGGGCAACCGGCAGAGCGCGCGGCAAATGTTGCCAGCCCGGGTCTCGCCGGCGCGTATGCCTCGACCTTGTTTCTGACGATCACGAATCCGTTAACGATTTTTTCGTTCGCCGCAATTTTTGCCGGAGTGGGCATTGTCAACACCGGCGGCAATTATTGGATGGCGGCAACATTGGTGCTGGGCGTGTTTGTGGGTTCGGCGTTATGGTGGCTGTTGCTCAGCGGCGGTGTCAGTGTGTTTCGCTCGAAATTTGATACGCGTGCCCTGCGCTGGGTCAATTGGATTTCTGGCGCGACGATCTTGGCATTCGGCGTGGTTGCCTTGTTCAGCTCGGCGCGCTAAATTTTTTCAGGGGAAATGAGTGATGCGTTATTTTGTGACGAACGCGAATGACATTAAGAAATATTCAGCGGATCAATTTCCGAACCTGAATTTATTTGACGGCGAAGCGTTCTTTGGCCGCCTCTTGTGTTTTTCGCGCGGACAGTTGGTCAAATATCATCGGCATGAGCATACCGACGAAGTGTTCGATGTGATTGAGGGTGAAGGCACGTTTCTGATTGATGGCGGCGAAATTCCAGGGAAACCTGGCACGGTATTGTATGTGCCAGCTGGAGTTGAGCATGGGTTGCGCGCGGATGGCACCGCACAATGGCTTGTGCGTGAGACCGTGAGCGAACGAGTCTATGCCGGCAAAGCCGCCAAGATGGTCGTGCGCGCTCTGCTCAAACGTTTGCCGATTGTAGGTTCGAGGTTACATTAGTGGATCACAGCGCGGCGATTGCGGGGCTTGCCGCTCAACCTTATTTCAAAATGTTGGATGAGGGAGAACTGGATCGGCTAGCGCGGTTGCTGATCACGCGTACGTATAACAAGGATGAGAGTGTGTTCCTTGAAGGTGAGCCGAACCAGGGGCTATACATTGTCGGCGCGGGCAGTGTCAAAATCTCCAAGCTGTCGGCGGAAGGGCGCGAACAAATTTTGCGTTACATGGTAGAGTTGGAATCCTTCAACGAAGTTGCTGTGTTCGACGGCGGTCCCAACCCGGCCCACGCCGCCGCCGCCCAAGCCAACACGAGCGTTTGGATTTTGCCGCGCGCCGCGATTGTCGAATTGATTCAGCAACGCCCGGATGTGGCTTGGGCAATCATTCAAAACCTTGGCGCGCGTTTGCGCCACCTGGTGGGCTTGGTCGAAGATTTGTCGTTGCGCCAAGTAAGCGCGCGGCTGGCGAAACTCTTGCTTGAAATTGCAACCGGTCAGGGGCCGGCGCTGACGCAACACGAAATGGCGGCTCGGCTCGGCACCGTACGCGAAATGATCAGCCGCTCGCTCAAACAATTGGAGGCGCGCGGACTGATCCAGGTTGAGCATGGCAAAATTGTCATTCTCGATCAAGCGGGCTTGGAAAAGCTGGTGTAATTTCATTGGAATCGAAAGCGCCGCACCATGCGCTTTCGATTTTTTATGCGCGGTGGCATAATCCGCGTTGAACACCTGGCGCGCGTGTGCTATAATTGCATTACTTTCTCCGCAAAGGAAATGAATGAATAACAAGATTTTAATTACGCTAATCGGTGTATTGCTGGGGTGTATTTGTTTGGTTGTATTTGGCGTTGGCATTTTGGCAATCCAAACTCCGCAGGTGAGCGCACTCCTCTATCCGCCCACCACGTTCACCCCGCTTCCGCGCATGACCCCAACGGTTCGTAAACTGACGGCGCCGACGCTCGAACCCAAGTGGACCGCAACGCCTGCGCCAACATTCGAATCTAACCGGACGGTAACGCCTGCGCCAACATTGTCGAGCGCGGTTGGCTCGCCGGCGACGGCAGATGCATTACTGCAAATGCAAATTCCGGAACGCGATCTGTACCAAATTGTGCCGCGCCTTCGTAAAAATTTGGCGTTGCTGACGCCAGTCCCTACGCCCGCGCCGCGCGCGCGTAAGGTCGGCGACAGTGACACATTTTTCGTCGTCGAGAACGCTTCGACCGGGCAGTACCGCACGGTGACAGCCACCTTGCAAAGCGTCACCCCGCACGGATATTTCTGGGTCGAAAATGGTATGACGTATGACGCCGCCGCATTACAAAAATCGGCCGATTTTTGGGAGCAGACGGTTTATCCGACCGATCACCAATACTTTGGCAACGAAAAATCGCCAGGCCCAGATGGCGATGTGCATATCCACATCTTGAATACGCGCTTTCAAGACGCCGCGGGCTATTATAGTAGCGAAGATTCTTTTCCCGCCACGCTCG
Organism: Chloroflexota bacterium; assembly: GCA_037440365.1. Classification (GTDB taxonomy): domain Bacteria; phylum Chloroflexota; class Anaerolineae; order UBA4142; family UBA4142; genus JBBIUF01. The sequence continues at coordinate 14,255 of JBBIUF010000049.1, read as the reverse complement.
TGCCGTTCAGTAATGCGCGCAACATTATTTATATGAACATTGACGCAATCAAGTTTGGCAGTGACGAATATAACGGCGATCTCGCGCACGAATTCCAACACCTGATTCACAATTACGAAGCGCAACACAAGACGGGCTGGATTGATGAAGGCATGGGCGATCTGGCGATCAAGGTCAATGGGTTTTCGGTGGGTGGTGTGCTGAACACATTTGCGCGCAATCCCAGCACCCAGCTCAACACGTGGGCGAATGATCCGCAAGGATCGTATGCGCATTACGCCGCGTCCTATCTCTTTTTCGATTATACGGCTCTGCGCTTTGGGCCTGATTTTACGCGCGCGGTGATTCATGCGCCGCGTGAAGGCATCAACGGGGTGCAAGCCGTCCTGGATCAGCGCAACACCGGTCTGCAATTTGACGATCTGTTTGCGGATTGGGCGGTGGCAAATGTGCTGAACGATCCCACGCTGGCAAATGGCCAATATGCGTATGCGAACGAAAAGAATTTTCGCATTGCGCCGATTCCCAGCTTGACCCAGCTTCCAGTAGAGCGCACCGCGCAAATGCACGAATACTCGACGAGTTATTACACGCTCCAACCGCCAAACGGCAAGGCGACGATCTTTTTCACTGGGACCACGACCGCCAAGTTGATTCCGGCGAACGCCCACGGCGGCAATTGGATGTGGTATTCCAATCGCGCCGACCTGGCGAATATGACATTGACGCGCCAAGTCGATCTAACTCCTGTGAAAGCGGCTACACTGAAATTTTGGACGTGGTACGACATCGAAACCAATTACGATTATGGCTATACCGAAGTTTCGACGGATGGCGGTGCGACCTGGGATATTTTGTCAGGCAAGACGACGACCACAACGAACCCGAATGGCGCAAGCTATGGCGCGGCGTTCACCGCCAAATCCGGTGTGTCTGATAGCCAAGCCAAAGACCCCGCGATTTGGGTGCAAGAGCAAATGGACTTGACGCCGTATGCCGGAAAAAATATCCTACTCCGTTTTGAATACATCACTGACGATGCGTACAACGCGCCGGGTTGGGCTGTAGACGACATTACCATTCCGGAAATCAATTTTGCCGACGACGTGGAAAAAGGCGCGAATGGCTGGCAAGCGGCGGGCTTTGTGCGTACCGATAACGTCCTGCCGCAAAAGTACATCGTCCAAGTGATTGAAGAAGGCGCGGCGACCCACATCGAGCGGATCACATTGGATAATCAAAATCGCGGACAACTGACGTTGACAAGTTCGGGCGGCGATCTGAAAAAGGCAACCATCGTGATCAATGCCTTTGCGCCAACGACCACCGAACCAGTGAATTTCCAACTCGGCGTCGCGCCGCAGTGAACCTGGGAATGTGGATGGACAAACCGCAAGCGGTGATCTTTGATCTCGATGGGCTGATGGTGGACAGCGAGCCGGTGCATCAACGCGCGTTCAATCAGTTGCTCGCGCGGCATGGGATTAACTATCATTTGGAACAAGCCGAGTATGGCAAGTATTTTGTAGGGATTCCGGTGCGCGAAAATGGCGATTACCTGATGGCGCGATTTGCGTTACGCGGCACGGTAGAGCAAGTGCTGGCGGAACGTGAAGCGATCTATGAAGCGTTGATCGCCGATCCGAAAAACTTGGTCCCGATGCCAGGCGTGTTCGACATGTTGGATCAGTTGCAAGCGCGGGGCGTTCCCCTCGCGGTTGCATCTGGCTCGCCGCGCCACCAGGTCGATCTGATTTTGCGCGGCATGGCGCTGACGGCGCGGTTCCGCGCCATTGTCGGCGGCGGCGATGTGCCGCGTACCAAACCCGCGCCCGATGTTTATCTGCGCGCGATCGAATTGCTCGGTGTGCCGGCTGGCGCTTGCATCGCGCTTGAAGATAGCGCGTCGGGGATTACCGCGGCAAAAGCGGCGGGGCTGTATGCCATCGCCGTGCCGAATCAGTTTACCGTGCACCAAGATTTATCACAGGCTGATGTGTGCGTTGCTAATTTATACGACGCAATGAAATTGCTCTAAACGCCAGCGGCGCAGACTTGATTGAATAAACCCTGCGCCGCTCGGCTTATTGCGTTGCGTGACGCGCCGCAAGTTCATCCAGCCATGCCTTGTCTTCCACGCGCAACAGATACGGATTAAATAATTGCGCGAGACAGAATACCACGAGGAGCGCGCCCAGCCCGCTAACCACCCAGCCTGGGTTCAGCACGCCGCCCACAATTCCCGCGAGCGCGGTGCTGAGGGGCCAGGTGAATTGTGCGATCAAGCGACGTACGGCAAACACTCGTCCTTGCAATTCACGCGGCGTTTGCGTTTGCCATATCGCTTGCGAGTGCGCGTTCATGATCGGTACCATCGCCGCCACGCAAAATGCCATTGCCACCGTCAAATCGATCGTCGTGGATAACCCTAGGACGATCTGCGCGATTCCGGCAATGAGCATGCCGCCAATGACGCCATACACGCGCCGTTGTTTCAAACCGCCCCATACGCTGATGACAATTCCGCCCGTGACTCCGCCGATCCCCGCCAATGTCCCCAGCATGGCAAATGCCGTTTCGAATGTAAACCCGCGCGCCGCCCAATCTTGGCTGACGTTGAATTTCAAAATGAGCGGTTCAAACACGCCAAGCGGTGACGAGACAAAATTGGCTACCGTAAATGTGCCGAGCAACCACAGCATCGGCGCGCGGTGCCCAATGTACAACCCGCCTTCTTTCACATCCGCCCAAAAACTTTTTTTCGACGTGCCGTCTGCGGCGCGCAAATCAGTGCGCGTGGGCGAAGGGATTGTCAAAAAGAGTAACGTGGCTCCGGCAAAGAAAAATGTGATCGCGTCTACGGTGATTGCCAGTGGTGCGCCATTGGTCAGCACCGCCAGGCTTGCGCCGATGTTGCCGCCGATCACGTTTTGCCGCGCGAGCGCGGGCAAGGCAATGATCGTGGCGGCAATCGCGGGCGAGAGAATGCCGGAGAGCGACCACATTGTTTGCATCATCCCGTTCGCGCGCGGCAATCGTTTTTCCGGGACCAGCATGGCATACGACGTGTCGAACGCCGAGCCGTGAAAGGCGCTGAATGTCGCGGCGATCAGCACAAGTCCGATCAAGAGCGGCAATTGCAAAGTCTGGGTTGCCATTAGGATCGCCAAGACGAGACTGAGCCCGCCGCTTGCGCCATCCATGACCAGCATCGTGCGTTTGCGATCATGCCGATCCGCCCATGCGCCCGCAATTGGCGCGCCGAACACGGTGGGTAACGCAAACGCCAGACTGACTGCCGAAAGCGCCAGCGCGAGTTCGCTTTTTTGCTCCGGACGCGCATAGAGCGTTTGCGTTAGCCAGATCGTCACAGAAAAAAACGTGAGCGCGGTACCGAATACAGAAATGGATTGCGTTGCCCAGACGATCAAAAATGTGCGCCAGCCGTTTGGTGGAGTTGGTGCGGTCATTTCAATCTCCTTGTCGGTGGTTATTGTATCCACTATTTTCTTTGAGACAAACCGTGCAACCTTGAATCGCGCAAAAATGTTTGCGTGTTACTGCGAGTTGGATTATAATCGCGGCAGAATGTCCGCGAAAGGAAATCGCTTTGGAATTACTGAACGATTTAGAAACTCGGGCGCCAGTAGCGGAGCCACCGCTGGATGCGCCTGAATTATTGCCGCCGCCGGAAGAACTTGCGCCCAAGCCGTCCCTGTGGCGCAAGTTTGGTTCGGCGTTGCGTGAATTGATCGAAACCTTGATTTTGACGCTAGTGATTTTTTTGCTGATTCGCTTTGCGGTGCAAAATTTTCGCATCGAAGGGTATAGCATGGAGCCGAATTTTCATGACGGGCAATTTCTGTTCGTCAACAAAATCGTCTATATGCTTCACCCGCCGGAGCGCGGCGATGTGATCGTGTTTATTCCGCCGAATAACAATTCACGCGATTTCATCAAGCGTGTGATTGGGCTTCCCGGCGACACCGTGGAGATTGTTAGCGGGCGCGTTTTTATCAATGGCAGTGAATTGCCCGAAACGTACCCGCTCAATGCGGCGACGTATTCTTCAGGCCCCACAACCGTGCCGCCGGAAGAGTATTTTGTGCTGGGCGACAATCGCAATTATTCGAGCGACTCGCACGCATGGGGCACGGTCTCGGTGAAGAAAATTATCGGCAAGGCGTGGTTCACGTATTGGCCGCCGCAAATGATTGGCTTTATTCCTGATTTTTCCTACGCCGCAAGCAAATAAATTGGATACCAGGTTTTTTGCAAAACCTGGTATCTCTCTGTTGGGTTAACCCATGACTATTCCCGAAGATCAGATTCGCCAATTAGTGCGTGATGCGGTGAGCCGTGCGCTCGCTGAGAAAAACGCGCCTGCCGAAAAGTCATTGCCTGCGCCCAAGCCAGGATCGGCGCAAATGGTTGTCGCGCTGGGCGCGGATCATGGCGGCTTGACGCTAAAGCAAGACCTAGCGCAATATCTTGCCGAACTGGGTTACGCGGTTAGCGATTGCGGCACGTTCACGCCTGACCCGGTGGATTATCCCGATATTGCCTACGCGGTTGCCAAACTGGTGAGCGATGGCGCGGCGGCGCGTGGCATTATCATTGATGGCGCGGGCATCGGCTCGGCGATGGCAGCGAACAAGGTGCCGGGTGTGCGCGCGGCGTTATGCTACGATCTCTCGACAGCGCGGAATGCGCGCGAGCATAATGACGCGAACGTGCTGACACTCGGCGCGCGCTTGATCGGCGCGGGACTCGCGCGCGACATTGCGAAAATTTTTCTCGAAACCGACTGTACCGAGGCGCGGCACCAAAAGCGCGTGGCGAAAATTATGCAAGTGGAACGACGCTATTTGAGGAAATGATGAAAGACGAAGGACCGAGGACGGAATAAAAACAGTTGTGTTCGTCTTTGGTTCTTTGTCCCCATCAGAGGTTTACCATGCTAACGAATGATGCCCAAGTTCAACAAATCACGCAAGCCATTTTCGATGCGCTGAACAAGTACGCCGTGCCGTTATGCGGGATCGGCGAAGAAGGCGGTTGCACCGATTGTCAAATCTGCGCGCAGAAATGCCCGGAGCGCGTGCGGCAAATGCTCGATTCCGGCGCATCGCGTATCACGGCTAAAGCCGGTGTCACCGCGGTACCGACCGACATTACCAAATTTATTGATCACACGCTATTAAAGCCAGAAGCAACCGCGGCAGAGATTGAAAAATTGTGCAACGAAGCCAAAGAGTATCACTTTGCCGCCGTGTGCATCAATCCGCCGTTCGTCAAACAGTGCGCGCAATTGTTGCGCGGCACGGGCGTCGCAATCGCGGTGGTCGTGGGCTTTCCGCTTGGCGCGCACACGACCGAGACCAAGGTGTTTGAAACGAAACAAACCATTGCCGATGGCGCAACTGAAATTGATATGGTGATCAACATTGGTGCGCTCAAAGCGCAAAACGATGCGCTGGTACGCGAAGACATTCGCGCGATTTGCGAGGCGGCGCACGCGGGCGGCGCAATCGTCAAGGTGATTATTGAAGCGGCTTTGCTCACCGATGACGAAAAAGTGCGCGCGTGCGTGTTGGCAAAAAAAGCCGGAGCCGATTTCGTCAAAACGTCAACCGGGTTTGGCCCTGGCGGCGCAACCGCGCACGATGTTGCGTTGATGCACCGCGCGGTGAACGGCGAACTGGGTGTCAAAGCCGCGGGCGGCATCCGCAACTATGAGCAAGCGCAAGCGATGATCGCGGCGGGCGCAAATCGTATTGGCGCAAGCGCGGGGATTGCAATTGTGAAACAGGCGCGCGAGACGCAAGCCCGCAAGTAGAAGCTAGTCGGCGGCGATCGCTAAAGCGACGGTGAAGGCAAAGGAACAGGCAAAGCGCGCAAAGGAACGCGCGTGGTTGATAGCCCGCTGTGCCATTCCAAGGTCGCGGATGAGCAAGCGGAACGAATGCTCGCAAAAAATTGAGGAACAGCGGCAAAAGTAAAAATGCAAATGGATCAAGTCGAAAACAAAACGAATGACACGGAGACAAGTGGACCTGGAGAAAAATCAGATCACCTTGTCCCCCAGTCGCATACTCTCCTTGCCGCGTTACCTTATCTCGCGCTCGTCCTCGGCATTCTGTCGATGGGCATGTCGGCAATCTTTGTCAAATGGGCAAACGTCCCCGGCGCGGTGAATGGTTTTTATCGCATGGGCATCGCGGCGATCATTTTTGTTGTCCCGTTCGGCGTTCAAACCAAAAAGCAAATGCCATTCTCGATGCGGCACGTGTGGCTCGCCGCGCTTGGCGGCTTGTTTTTTGCGGGTGATCTCGCGCTGTGGAACCAGTCCATTCTCATCACCTCAGCGGCAAACGCCACGCTGTTGGGCAACTCATCGGTGCTGTGGGTGAGTCTCGGCGCGATGATTCTATTCAAGGAGCGCTTGCGCCCCGCGTTTTGGAGCGGCTTGATCCTCGCACTTTTCGGCATTGCGATTGTGTTTGGGCAGGATTTGCTCACGCATCCATCGCTCGGCATCGGCGATCTAATGTCCATCGGTGCGGGTGTTTTCTATGGTGGGTTTTTTCTTGTTGCCGAGCGCGCGCGTGACAAACTCAGCTCATTCGTCGCGTGGTGGATTTCGTCGGCGGTGAGTGCGGCTGGACTATTGAGCATTAGCCTTGCGCTCGGAATGCCGCTGTGGGGATTTCCCACGCAGGCGTGGTTGAGCATTCTCGGACTTGCGCTCGTCACCCAGGTGCTGGGTTTGCTCTCGGTGAATTATGCGCTGGGGCATTTGTCCGCCTCGCTTGTATCGCCGTCCCTGCTGGGTCAGCCCGTCGTCACGGCAATCCTCGCCGTCTTTCTCCTGGGTCAACCCATCAGCATGGTGCAAATCATCGGCGGCGCGCTGACGATTGGCGGAATTTTGATTGTTCATTGGTCGAAGCAAAAAAATTAACCGCCAAGTCGCCACGCGCAAAGAAAAAAAATTCTTGTCTTGGCACCTTGGCGGTGAAATTATTTTCGAGGTATAAAAATGGCAAACTATGTTGCGGCAATTGATCAAGGCACGACTGGCACGCGCTTTATGATTTTCGATCACGCGGGCAAGGTCGTCGCGTCGCATTACGAAGAGCATCACCAAATTTATCCGCAACCCGGCTGGGTGGAACACGACGCGGGCGAAATCTGGGATCGCACGCGCACGACGATTGGCGGCGCGATGGCAAAGGGTGGCGTGCATCCGCGCGATCTCGCCGCGATTGGCATCACGAATCAGCGCGAAACGACGGTTGTCTGGAATCCGAAAACCGGCGAGCCATACGATCACGCGATTGTGTGGCAGGACGCGCGCACACAGCAATTTTGTCAGACACTGATTGACGATGGCAAGGAAGAATTGATTCGCGCGAAAACCGGCTTGCCAATTGCGACGTATTTTTCCGCGACCAAGATTCGCTGGTTGCTCGATCACGTGCCGGGTTTGCGCGAACGCGCGGCGCGCGGCGAAGCCGTGTTCGGCAATATGGATACGTGGATCATTTGGAATTTGACGGGCGGCAAGAACGGCGGCGCGCATATTACCGATTACACCAACGCCTCGCGCACGATGTTGATGAATTTGCGTACGCTGGATTGGGACGCGGAATTGCTCGCATTGTTCGACATTCCGCGCGAAATGTTGCCTGCCTTGCGTCCCTCGTCCGACCGCGCGCTCTACGGTTACAGTGACGACCTGGGTCCGCTCGGCGGGCGCGTGCCGATCTGCGGCGACCTCGGCGATCAGCAAGCGGCGCTGTTTGGACAAGTGGGCTTTGAGCCGGGCGACGCAAAAAACACTTATGGCACAGGTTGCTTTTTGTTGTTGAACACCGGCGCAGAGATCGTGCCATCGCAAGCGGGGTTGATCACGACGACCGCGTCGAACGGCAAGACGTGCTATGCGCTCGAAGGCTCGATTGCGATTGCGGGCGCGGGCGTGCAGTGGTTGCGCGACAATTTGCGTTTGATTCACAATGCCGCCGAAACGGAAGAAATTTCGCAATCGGTTGCGGACACGGGCGGCGTGTATTTCGTTCCGGCGTTTAACGGCTTGTTTGCGCCGCATTGGGATATGTACGCGCGCGGCACAATTGTTGGCATCACGCGCTATACCAAACGCGAGCACATTGTCCGCGCGACGCTTGAAGCGATTGGTTATCAAACGCGCGAAGTGATCGAAGCGATGGAAAAAGATTCAGGCGTGCCGCTGAAAACGCTCAAGGTGGACGGCGGCGCGGTGAAAAATAATTTCCTGATGCAACTCCAAGCCGATATTCTCGGCGCGCGTGTGGTGCGTCCCATTGTCAACGAAACGACCGCGCTCGGCGCGGCATACGCGGCGGGACTCGCAGTCGGTTTTTGGCAATCGCTCGACGAACTGCGGCAGAACTGGGGCGTGGACCGCATCTTTGATCCGCAGTGGGACGCCGCGCGCCGGGAAGCCGGGTATGCCGATTGGAAAAAAGCGGTTGAGCGGGCGAAGGGCTGGCTGAAATAAAAATCGAGAATTCAAAATTCAAAATTCGTTTGGAATTTGCCGTTACGAATTTTGAATTTTTGGTGGTATAATCCGCCGCAGTACACACGCGAGGAGGATGAATGAATCTGGATCAATTGACCGAGATCGTAACCCGCATGGACGAAGAAAGCCGCAAGGATGCGACGCAAATTTCCACCTTGCGCGCAACCGTGTCGCAACAAAACGGGCAGATCGCGCAACTCACCGAACAAATTCAATCGTTCGTTCAGCAAATCAATTGGCTGGATGAAGAGCATCGCAAAGACAAGGCGCAGATTGGCGATCTCGGCGTGCAGTTGACCCAGCAGTATGCTCAAATTGCGCAACTCAACAAAAGCTTGCAAGATTTGGAAGAGCGTCTCCAGCGCGTCCAGAACACGACCCTGCGCTATTCGCAGATCGAGCAGGCGATCAATCAATCGAAAGCCGAAGTCCAGGTGATGCTGGAACAGTCCGAGCGCCGCCGCTTGCAGGGCGAAGAAGATTCATTCAAGGTGCGCGAACTCGAACACGAACGCTCGGACCAAATTCTCAGCACCTTGCAATTGCAGATCGAATCTCTGCAACAATTCCAACGCTCGATCCTGGGCGACCATGACATGATCAATCGGATCGATCTGACGTTGCCAACCTTTCAGCGCGAGATCGAAGAAGGCATTCGCCATTCTGAAGATGCGACGCATCGCATCCAATTGCTCGAAGAATGGGTGCCGCGTTTTGGTCAGTTGGCAACCGAGCAACGGCAGTTGAGCGAGCGACTCAACAAGGAACGCGCCGATGCCGTCGAAGCCGCGCGCCGCGCCGAGCAAGTCCGCGCGCGCCATATGGCGGAATGGGCGGAGCAGATGAAGACGAGCCGCCGCGAAGTGGAAGAATGGATCGCGCAACTGCGCCCGTTGCAGGAACAGCACAAGGAAACGCGCAAAGTGTTGGCGGACATTCAAGAAGTCGAAGAGCGGATCAAGCCACTTGAACCGCGCCTTCTGCAATGGCAACGTCTTGTTGAAGAATCGCGCCGCAAGGAACGCGATCAAATCGTCGCCGATCTCGAAAAACGTTGGCAGGCGCAACTCGGCGAATGGCAATTCTTGCGCGACGAGTGGGCGAAGCGTCTCGCCGCCGTCACGGAGCGCATGGGCAAGATGGAAGATTGGCGTCCCGAAATGGTCGGGCAGATGCACGACCTGGTTGAGAAATTTGAAAAGGAACGCCGCGAACGCCTGTCCATGGTGGCTGATTCGGTTTCGCTCTGGAAAACTGCGAGCGAACTCGATCGCCGCGCGCGCACCGACCTCGATAAAATGATCTCCGAGTACCTCGCCACCATTGAAGGCGAAAAAGCTGGCACCAAGCCGCGCCCCAAAGTGAACATGGGAGGCTAGCGCGTGCGGATCATCGGTACGGCGGGGCATGTGGATCACGGCAAGTCCACGCTCGTCAAGGCCTTAACTGGGATTGACCCGGATCGGCTCAAGGAAGAAAAAGAACGCGAGATGACGATTGATCTCGGCTTTGCGTGGCTGACCTTGCCGAGCGGGCAGACGATCAGTCTGGTGGATGTGCCGGGGCATGAAGCGTTCATCAAGAACATGCTTGCCGGGGTTGGCGGCATTGACGCGGCATTGCTTGTGATCGCCGCCGACGAAGGCGTGATGCCGCAAACGCGCGAGCATCTCGCGATTCTCGATCTGCTCCAGATCAAGGGCGGCGTGATCGCGCTGACGAAAAGCGATCTTGTAGACGCGGAATGGATCGCGATGGTGTCGGCGGATGTCCGCAAAGAATTGCGCGCCACCATCTTTGCCGATGTAAAAATCATCCCGGTTTCATCCAAAACGCGCGCCGGTATGCCCGAGCTCCTCACGGAATTGGATCGTCTCCTGCAAACAGTTGCCCCCAAAAATGATTTTGGCACACCCCGCTTGCCAATTGATCGCGTGTTTTCGATTGCCGGGTTCGGCACGGTTGTCACCGGCACATTGATTGACGGCGCGTTCGCGGTCGGACACGAGATCGAAATTGTGCCGGGCGGCAAACGCGGGCGCGTGCGCGGTTTGCAAACGCACAAGGAAAAATTAGAGCGCGTGGAACCGGGCGGGCGCGTGGCGATCAATCTCGCGGGTTTCGCGGTGGAAGAATTGGTGCGCGGGCAGGTGGTGGCGTTACCCGGCACGCTCACGGCAACGACGTTGTGCGATGCGCGGCTAGACTATTTGGCGTCTGCGCCCAAGCCGCTCAGGCATAACGCCGAGGTGGATTTTTTTTCCGGCGCGGCTCAGGTTCCGGCGCACGTGCGCTTGCTCGATCACGCGGAATTGAAACCCGGTGAAACGGGCTGGGTGCAGGTGCAATTGTCCGCGCCCGTTGCGCTCGCCAAAAACGATCGCTATATTATCCGCTTTCCCTCGCCGAGCATCACCATTGGCGGCGGTGTCATCGTGGATGCGAACGCGCGCACACGCCACCGCCGTTTTCGCGCCGATGTGCTGACTCGTTTGGAAACTCTTGCGCGCGGCACACCCGACGAAATTGTTTTGCAATATCTCGCGGCGCGTGGCACGCAACCGGCGGATGCTAAAGAAATTGCAACTGGCACGGGTTTGGGCGCGGATGCGCTCACGCCAGTTCTTGCCGCGCTCGTGGAGCAGGGGCGGGCGATCCCGCTGGGCGCAAATTTCTTAGCCGCGCCGGGCTGGGACGCGCTCGCCGAAAAAATCACACGTGCGCTCGATGACTATCATCGGCAATTTCCGTTGCGTGCCGGATTGCCGCGCGAAGAATTGAAAAGCCGGCTGGGACTTGCGCCGAAAATTTTTGATCGCGTGATCGAACGCGCGGCGGCGCTCGGCGCGTTGAGTGTGAATGCGGAGCTTGCGCGGCGCGCCGATTTTGTTGTCGTGTTCGACGCGGCGCTTCAGAAAAAGATTGATACGTTGTTGCGGCAATTTGAAAAAACGCCGTATGCGCCGCCATCGGCGCAAGACGCGGAAGCAGAAATTGGCGCAGATGCGGTGGGCGCGTTGGTTACACAAGATAAACTCGTGCGCTTGAACGAAAGCGTGCTCTTGTCGCCGCATGCGTACGCGGCGATGCGCGCCTGGGTGAGCGCAACGATTGAAGCGCACGGTCAAGTGACGGCGGCGCACGTGCGCGATCAATTCGATACCAGCCGCAAGTATGCTGTCGCGCTACTCGAATACTTGGATCAACAACGGATCACCAAGCGTGTCGGTGATGCGCGGGTGTTGCGATGACAGACGAAGGCAGAACGACTGGGGATCGAGCGCGCAAGCCGAGTGCCCGTCACCGCGCGGTGATCGCCAATTTGCCGTCCGAGAGCCAAGCCCAGCCGCCGCCGCCGAGCGCGCATGAGACAACGGCGAGCGTGCTTGCGCCAGCCGCAGAGCCAGCGCTCGTGCGTCAGCGCGCGCTCGAAAATTTGGCGCGCGCGTTTCTGGGCGCGGCGGGTTTGGCGCTTGCCGGCACCCTGATTGCGTTGCTGGTTGGCTTGATTCATCCGCCCACCGCGAGCCAGGTGATGGTGCTGGTGCCGCCGCCCGTGCAAACGTTGATTCCGACGTTTATTCCAATTCCTACGCGCACGCCGTTTCCGACTGCCACGCCCTTGCCGCCGCCGGTCGCAATTCTCGCGGGACATTCCGGCGGCATTGACACTGGCGCGGTCTGTCCCGATGGATTGCGCGAGGTGGACATTACCAAGGAGGTTGCCGCGCGCGTCAAAGGTATTCTTGATTCACGCGGGTATCGCACGGAGATTCTCGCCGAGTTCGATCCGAAACTCAACGCGAGCAAACGCGATTACACGCCGCGTGTATTTCTTTCGATTCACGCGGACTCGTGCGTGTATTATGCAACCGGGTTCAAGGTGGCGCGCGCTGATAACAGCGTGATTCCAGTCGAAGAGGATCGGCTGGTGCGATGCGTACGCAATGCATATGCGATCGCAACGCAGTTGCCATTTCACGAGGGCAGTATCACCACGGACATGACGCATTATCATGCGCTCGAAGAAATCAATCCGCAATCGCCAGGCGCGATCATAGAATTGGGCTTTCTCGGCTCGGACAAGGCATTGCTGACGATGCACCGCGATTTGCTGGCGCAAGGTGTGGCGGAAGGGCTGGATAATTTTCTGCGCGGCAATGCGTGTCAATAAGCCGCGTGGTAGTTCATTTTGCGCTAATTTGGATGCGAGCCGCGCCGCCGAGACTAATCGAAATCTCATCGGCGTTTCATCTTTGCATTAGCATTGCGGATTAGAATAGGCGGGTAGATTCAAATGGAGGCAAACAATGAAAACGATTTTCAAAGTGCTAGGTATCATTGTCGTTGTGTTGGTGATCCTGGCATTGCTTGGCGGCATCGGGATGAGTATGCGGTTTGGCGCAGCGCGATTCGCCGGTGGGTATTATCCCACACGCGGTTTTGAGATGCCGATGGGCTTTGGCTTGTTCGGCGGATTGTTGTGGCTCGCGTTTTGGGTGTTGGTGATTGGCGGGGTAATTTACCTGGTTACGCGCTTTGTGCGTAACGCGGAAAATCCTGTGACGGTTGCGCCCGTTGCATCCGCAACGCCTGCCGCGCCGACTGGGACGGCGTTGCTCGATATTTTGAAAGCGCGGTACGCCAAAGGCGAGATTACGAAAGAGCAGTTTGACCAGATGAAAACCGACCTGGGAGTGTGAGGGCAGTAGGCGCTAGGCAGTTAAAACAAAACCGAGTGGTGAATCCACTCGGTTTTTGTTTTTCGTTTGTCACTCTGAGCGGAGCGAAGAGTCTGGTTTGCGAGAGGGTGATAAACGGACACGCGCGAAATGAAATGGACGGATGATTTCGCGCCGCGATTATTCTCCACTTGCGGCTTTTCTCGCCTCTGCCAAAATTTCTGCGCCGTTGGGATGCGCCAGCGCGAGCGCGTCCAACAAACGCACCACACGCGCGACGATTCCCTTGTCCTTGTTGATTTTGCGCGCGGCGCGGAATGTGGCGGTTGCGAGACCCGAAGGGTTTTCGCGAAGCGAACCCTTCGGGTCTGGTATCAACGCCAACCCGCACAACGCGATGGCTTTGGCATCCAACGCGTCATACAATTCCGGCGTTAGCGCGAGCAATGCGTCTGCCTGCGCGATGGCGGTGGTAAAGGCGTCCCGTGCGAAACCTGACAGGTCTTCAAGACCTGTCAGGTTTTCTTTGGCTTGCCGCAACGCTATAATACCCAAAAGCGCGGTGACGTTGTGATTGTTTGATGGCACGTCGTATTGGCGCGCAGATTCTGCGGCGGCGCGTGCGGCGGCTAGACCTGACAGGTTTCCGCGAAGCGAACCTGTCAGGTCTTTTGGTTGCGCGGCGTACAAATGCGCGAGGGCGAGCGTGCAGTTTGCATTTTGGCAAACATTCATACTCTCAATTTCGATGGCAATTTTGATGCTTTCAGTTGCGCGAACGATTGCCTCCGATAGACTATTCGCATCAATCAAAATACTTGCGAGGTTATCAAGACGAAATGCTTCACCATACCGGTACCCAGTTTCGCGCGCGATTGCAATGGCTTGTTCAAAATATTCTGATGCTCGTTTGAAATTACCAATAAAACTGTACGCACTACCTAGTTGGCTACAATTGACACCTTCGCCTTGTCTATCGCCAATCTCGCGGGCAATGGCGAGTG
>JBBIUF010000048.1:12732-32184 GCA_037440365.1 Chloroflexota bacterium | reverse complement strand
ATGCAACCGCGGACGACGAACTGCTTGACGTGGTTGGCGCAACCGTTGGCGCAACCGTTGGTGCAACGGTCGGCGCAACGGTCGGCGACGCGCACGCAACGGCAATAGCGACGAGCGCCAGCATCAATCCAAACACAACGAACTTGCGAACGATTGACATACATTCCCTCCTTGGAAGTATTTATTAGATCTCACACCAACGTGTGATCGAAACCTGGGTCAACCCCCGAATGAGTTTGGATTTCTAAATTCTGCGTGGTAGGGAACAGACGCCGTTCCGTCTCAGCGATGGCGAGAGGAACGCTACGGCGTGCATTCCCTTGAATTTAGTAATCAGCCAGGCCGTCGCCATCCAAATCATGCGAGCGCGTGAGCGCTTGCAATGCGCTACGACTATGTTCCTGGGCAAGCCGTTCGGCGCGATCGGCATCGTGCGCGGCAATTGCGTCATAGATGGCACGATGCTCGTTAATCGCCGGCACGAATCGGTCAGGGTCAGCAAATTCGTAGAGTGGCATTGCGCCAGAATTGAGACGGATCAATTTTTGGAGGCGGCGATTCTTGGCGGCTTGCTCGATCGCGCGATGAAATTGCGCGCTCGCTTGCGAAAGTCCTCCCGAATCTTGAGCCGCCTTGGCTTGTTCCATGCGCGAAATTGCCTCTGCCATCAGAGTGATTTCGGTAGAACTGGCGCGTTGCGCCGCGCAATGCGCGGCCAGTCCCAATAAGGCTTCGCGAATCTCAAAGATTTCGACAATGTCGTTCAGTTGCAAGGTGGGAACAACAAAGCCGCGGCGGGGAGATTTTTCGAGCAGATATTCGCTCGCTAACCGTTGTAACGCTTCACGGATCGGCGTGCGGCTAATGTGAAGCGCCGCGGCAAGATCGAGTTCGGTGAGATGGGTTCCGGAACTAACAAAACTTCCTCGGATGGCATCACGAATGGTCGCATAGACAATGTCGACGCTGGTGCCGCGATGAGCATTCTGCGTATACAATTCCTGTAACTTTTCTGCCATCTCACGCAGGCCTGTTTTGTGCGATGCAGATGCATCTTCGCCCGACTTGGATTTGCGTTGAGCAGGGAGGATGTTCTTTTGTTTTCGATTTGGCATAGAAACCAAAATCTTTCTATTCAATAGAACTTTGGACAGATTGTTTTCAAAGAATCAGGGAAGATGTCCCGCCAGTTAGAAAACCATTGCGTAACGGCAATCAAATTATACGCCGAATCGTATGTATGTCAAGGTATATCTTTGTATACAAAACAATAAATTGTGCTAGTCTTTCGCCGCGGCAACTGGCGTGCCGATGACCAGCACGCGCAAGCGTGACGCGCGTGATCCCAAACTCACGAGTGCCGAGTTTGTTCACAGAGCGTCACTTGGCACACTGGTTGAGTCACCGAAGGGCGATCAGAAAGTGAAGCGTGTTGGTTTGACTGGACGCAGAAGAGGAATGCATGAAACAAACGCGCGGAAATTCTTACGAAACATTGATGCGCTGAGCCTGATTTGATATTGACATGTTAGAATATGTGTTCTAGAATGAAACACTCTTCGGATCTAGATGAATGCTCGTTGGACGACGCCGGGGTAGCGGTGGGCTCATTGCCAAGTCCAAAGTGAGTTTTAGTGAGCGACCGCAGGCAAATTAATTGCAGACTATTTCAATTGACTCAATGCTCATTGAAACGCGCACATCAAGTCTGGCGTTGTCTTCCCAAGATACCAACGTATGGGCGAGTGCTAATTCAGGAATTCCCGAGTTGCAAGAGCCCCCGATAAACACTGAAAGGAGATCGAACAATGCGAGTAATGGTCTTTGTTAAGGAGAACGCAGAAAGCGAAGCCGGAGTGCTCCCTGACGGAACAATGCTGACGGCAATGAACAGCTATAATGAACAGTTGGTCAAAGCGGGCGTTATGCTCGCAGGCGACGGGCTACATCCCAGCTCTAAAGGCAAACGCGTCAAGTTCAACGGTGCAACCAAAACGGTGATTGATGGACCGTTCGCAGAAACCAAAGAACTCATCGCCGGGTATTGGCTCTGGCAGGTCAAATCGATGGACGAAGCGGTGGAATGGCTCAAGCGCGCGCCATTCGATGGCGGCGTCGAGATCGAAATTCGTCCTGTGTTCGAGCAGGAAGATTTCTTGTCTCAAATGACACCCGAACTTGTCAAAAAAGATGAGCGCTTGCGTGCGCAGGTCGCCGCGAACACCAAACCATAAAGAGGCATCATGAAAAAGATCACACCATTTATAATGTTCAATAATCAAACTGAAGAAGCAGTGAATTTCTACGTTTCGATTTTCAAGAATTCGAAAATTCTCAGCATGAACCGCTCTGACGAAAGTGGCTCCGTCATGGGTGCATCCTTTGTGCTGGAAGGACAAGAGTTTCAAGCGTTTAATGGCGGTCCGCATTTCACTTTTTCGGATGGCATTTCGCTCTTCGTCAATTGCGAAACCCAGCAAGAAGTGGATGAACTTTGGGACAAACTTGGATCGGGCGGCGAACCAGGTCAATGCGGCTGGCTCAAAGACAAATTCGGCGTGTCCTGGCAAATCATCCCCAGTGCCTTGGGTCAGTTGCTGGGCGACCCCGATCCGCAAAAATCGCAACGTGTCATGCAAGCCATGTTGCAAATGACCAAGATCGATGTTGCCGCGTTGCGACGAGCGTACGAACAAAAATAATTCAGCAGGTTGTGATTACCATGACAACGCCCGATCTGTATGCAAACAACACTGCGACCCTGACAACAAATTGGAAGAGGCTGGATATACATAGCGCGCCTGATGCACCTGAGCGGCATTCCGCTACGCGGAACGCCGAAAGGGGCAATTTTTCGATCGGCTCAAAATACCTGCGTAACACCAGTAAGGAATGCCAGAAGCAACTCTTGAGTTGCTTCTGGCAACAGGGTGCCAAGATGATGCGGTAGTGCTGTTCCTGCAAGGCAAAGACTGGATACGATAATAGCAAAGCTGAAACCGGAAAATCTCCTGACACATACCAATTTGCTAAATCACTGTGCGCGAGTATAATCTCGTCACGGTTTGGATGGCTCAAACTTGCAGTGGAGTCCGCTGTGGTCGTTGCTACTGAGGCAATGATCAGAGCGGTTTTTGTTTGCCCGTCGCGTAACTTTTTCGTATCGGTTGCGTAGATATCTGTGTATCATTCGCGTGCGTGAGGAGAAATGTATGTTCGGAAATCGCCAGCAAAAGCGCGAGGTCAAATCAACCGAGGGAGCCTATCAATATGGCAATGAAGAATTGATCGAATTGCGGCACGTCGTCAAAACTTTTGATACGGCCGCTGGAAAATTTACCGCGCTCAAAAGCGTTGACCTGCGCGTGGATGCCGGAGAATTCGTCGCGGTCATTGGCAAATCCGGCAGTGGCAAGTCCACGTTGATTAATATGATCGCGGGCATCGATCGTCCTAGCGGCGGCGATGTTTTGGTGGGCAACACCGCCGTTCACAAGTTGAAAGAAGGCAAACTGGCGGAATGGCGCGGGCGCAATCTCGGCATCGTGTTCCAGTTTTTCCAACTCTTGCCCACGCTGACGCTCGCTGAAAACGTCATGTTGCCGATGGATTTTTGCAATATGTACAAGGCGAGCGAACGCCGCCACCGCGCCATGGCCTTGCTCGACCGCATGGAGATGGCAGACCACGCGAACAAATTGCCTGCGGCGATTTCCGGTGGTCAGCAACAGCGCGTTGCAATTGCGCGCGCGCTGGCGAACGATCCGCCGATCCTCATCGCGGATGAGCCGACAGGCAACCTGGATTCCAAAACCGCCGATTCGATGTTTCAATTGTTTCAGCAATTGGTGGACGACGGTAAAACGATTTTGATGGTCACGCACGATAACGATCTTGCCACGCGCGTCACGCGCTCGGTGATCATCACCGACGGCGAAGTGATCGAAAAAGAATTGGCAAACATTTTCCCGTCGCTGACCAACGAACAACTCGTCGCATTTACGCATAACATTGACCCGGATCGTTTTGCGCCCGGCGCGATCATTCTCCGCGCGGGCGAGCCGGTGGCACAATTCAGTGTCATTCTTAAAGGCACGGTCGAAATCGTAATCCCGCAACCTAACGGCGAAAGCAAGGTCGTGGCGACAATGACGCGCGGACAGTACTTTGGCGAGATTGAAATGCTGCGCGGCGGCAACAGCCGCGCCACTGTGCGCGCGCAGACGCCGGTCGAATTGCTCCGCCTTGATCATGCGACTTTCGATCAAATGATCCGCCAATCGCCCGAACTGCAAGCGACGGTTACGCAGATCGCGCAAACGCGGAGCGCGGAAAACGACGCGGCGCGTGGAAACGAGGCGTAACATGATCGGTCCGCGTTGGGCTAAAATTCGGCGCGACTTGTGGGGCAATAAACTACGGACACTGCTCGTCGTGTTGTCGATCGCGGTGGGCGTGTTTGCCGTTGGCGTCGTGACGCAAACGTTCACAACGGTGCAAAACGAACTGGTCGTCAATTATCCCAAATCCAATCCCGCGCATGCCGTCATCTATCCGGGAAACTTTGACGACGATTTGGTGACGGCGGTGCGCCACATGGACGGGGTCAAGGATGTGCAGGGACGCGCTACCACCATAGGCAAAATTCGGATTGCCGGTGAGGAATGGAAACAGGTGCGCCTGTTCATGATCCCGGATTTCAATGCTATCTCGATCAACAAGCTCATTCCGCAAACCACCTTTCCGCCCGATGCAACCATCGGCGCGGAGCGCGGCGTGTGGCCCCCGCCCGAACGCGGTTTGCTGTTCGAGCGCGCATCATTTCTCGTGCCGGGCTTGGTGCCGCCCGGACTCAAGGTTGGCGATTCAGTTGAAATTGAGATGCTGACCGGGAAACGTTATTCGCTCAAGTTTGCTGGGCTGGCGCATGATATTAGCCAACTTCCACCGACCTTTGTAAGCGCGGCGTATGCCTATATCACGCCCGATACGTACGAATGGCTGACCGGCTCGCGGCGAATGGATGAACTGGACTTGGTGATTGACCAGGCGCATCCGACCAAGGCTGATGTAACCCAGGTTGCAGAACGTATTCAAGCCAAGTTAGAAACGACCGGGCGTCAGGTGTATATTACGGTTTCCGAGCCAGGCAAACATCCTTTGCTCGATTTGTTCCAGGGCTTATTGCTCATTCTCAACGCGCTTGGTTTGAGCGCGCTGGTGCTCAGCGGCTTTTTGATCGTGAACACGGTCAATGGTCTACTCGCGCAACAAGTGCGGCAGATCGGGATGATGAAAGCTATTGGCGCGCGGCGCGGCCAATTGATCGGCATGTATATGGCGATGCTATTCGTCTATGGGATGTTGGCATTTTTTGTTGCCGCGCCTGCCGCCGCATACATGTCGGGTTGGACGGCGCAATTGCTGGCGGGCTTTATCAATGTGGATTTTCCATCGCTCAGTGTTTCGCCGAGTGTCCTGGTATTGGAAGCGGTCATCGCGTTGGTGTTTCCGTTGCTCGCGGGCATCTTTCCCGTGATCGGCGGCACCCGCCTCACGGTGCGTCAAGCCGTGAGCGATTATGGCATCGGGCAAGCGGCAAAACCAGGTCTGATCGATCGCGCGCTGGAATTGGCGCGCGGCTTGCCGCGTCCGCTCATGTTGTCGCTTCGCAACACGTTTCGCCGCAAGATGCGGTTGGCGTTGACCTTGACGACGCTGGTGCTGGGCGGCGCGATCTTTATCGCCGTGTTCAGTTTGCGCTCGACCATGTTGCTGACGCTCGACGACGCGCTCAAGTATTGGCAATTCGATGTGCTATTGCAATTCCCGCGCGTCTATCGCACTGATTTGATTCAGAGCCAGGTCGCGCAAATTCCGGGCATTGTCCATGCGGAAACCTGGGGCATTAACACGGCGCGCCGCGTGCGCGCGGACGACACGCAATCGGATGACATTACTGTGTTTGCGGTTGAGCCCGCGACGCAAATGCTCCAGCCGACGATCATCGAAGGCCGCTGGCTTGAACCAGGCGATGAAAATGCAATGGTTGTCAGCAATCGGATCGTGGCCGTGGAAAAAGATCTAAAAGTTGGGTCGGATGTGACGTTGAAAATCAACGGCAAGAAAACGCAATGGCATATTGTTGGCTTGGCACGCGTGGTTGGTAACTTTGGTTCGGGTTTTGGCACCGTCTATACGCCGTACGATTATTACGCGCGCACGACCGGCGAAGTGGGACGCGCGGGCACAGTGCAAGTAACGACTGACAAACACGATGCGGCGTACGAAGATCAAATCATGAAGGCAATGGAAGAGCAATTCAAAGCGGCGGGGATGCGCACCGCCGGAGGGATTACCAATGGCATGTTGCGCCAGCAGAATGAATTGTTCTTTAACATTTTGATCGTCTTGCTTTTGGTGATGGCGATCTTGATGGCGGCGGTGGGCGGCTTGGGTTTGATGGGCACCATGTCGCTCAACGTGTTGGAACGCACCCGTGAGATCGGCGTGATGCGCGCGATCGGCGCGTCGAATGGCGCGATCCAAAACATTGTGCTGGTCGAAGGCGTGCTGATCGGATTGCTTAGTTGGGCGCTCGGCGCGGCGCTGTCCATTCCATTGGGGCAGTTGCTCAGCGAGGCACTGGGCACGATCATTTTTGAAATGCCTTTGCACTATGTCACGTCATTCGGCGGGATGTTGATCTGGTTGGTTGTCGTTACTGTGATCTCGGCGGTTGCTAGCGTGCTTCCGGCGCTCAACGCCGCGCGGCTGACGGTGCGACAAGTGTTGGCGTATGAATAATTGACCTTGACAAATCTAGTAACATGATTTATAGTTTTTTCCGTTTAGCGGCGATGCGATTTAACGCTAAACCAAAGTTGATCATTAAACAGGGGGATTCCAATGAAGAAAATCATTGCGTTGGTTGGGTTACTGCTTGCGATGAGTATCGTGGCATGTTCAGGCGGCGCGACGACGCCAGCGGCAAAAAGCGCGGCGACGCCTGTGCTAGTTGTGAAAGCAAGTAGCAAAATCATCGCCGAAGGCAAAGTGATTCCGGCGACGAATGCCGCGCTCGCGTTTCAAAGTAGCGGCATGGTGGCGCAAGTGTTGGTGAGCCAAGGCGACAAGGTCGAGGCAGGCAAAGTCTTGGCGCAACTCGACACCAAACAACTCGATCTGCAACTCAAACAAGCTGAAGCGACGCTTGTTTCCGCGCAAGCCAAGTTGGATCAACTCAAGCGCGGTGCGAATCCGGAAGATGTCACCGCGGCAAAGCAAAACCTGATCTCGGCGCAAACAGCGTATGACAAATTGCTCAAGCCGGATCAAACCGAGTTGCTCACGCTCAAAAACAATGTCGAAAAAGCCAAAGCCGCGTTGAGCCAAGCCCAAGCCGCGTATGACGCGGTTGGCGGCGACAGCAACCCAATGTCAGGCATGTTGCCGCAACGTTTGCAAGTGCAAAGCACCTGGCTCGATTACCAGAATGCGTTGAATGCATACAACACCAAATTGACGCCGCAAGACGCTCAAGTGCAAGCCGCGTTGGCGGCGGTGCAAACCGCCAAAAGCGCGATTGCCAAATTGACGCCGGTGCCGGACGACCTGTCCGCCGCGCAAGCGAATGTGGACGCGCTACGCGCCGCGCGCGATTTGGTGCAAGACAATTTGAATCGCACCAAACTGATCGCGCCATTCACCGGCACGATTGCGTCAGTGGAGATTCACGCGGGCGAACAAGCCAGCCCCGGCGTGGAGGTATTTCGGCTTGCCGATTTTGCAAACATGCAAATCGAAACGACGGACCTAACCGAGATCAACATCGTCAATGTTCAAGTAGGTGATCCGGTCACGCTAACGCTCGATGCGATTCCAGGTCTCGAACTGACTGGCAAGGTCACAACGATCAAGGGCTTTGGCGATAATCGTCAGGGCGATATTGTCTATACCGTCGTGATCAAACTTGACAAGCAGGATGAGCGCTTACGCTGGAATATGACAGCCAAGGTGAGCATCGGCAAATAATGGAACGGGGCTTGACGCGCAAGCGTGGCTGGAGATAATCAAACCCGAAACGCCGGATCGGCGCTTCGGGTTTTGCTTTGGAGGCAGGATGGCAGGCACATTGGCGCTCGTGGGCGCGGGCGAATTTCTGGATACGATGCTCGATGTGGATCGCGTGTTGCTAGAGCGCGCGGGTGGGCGGCGGGTCGTCGTGTTGCCCACTGCGTCCGCGCCCGACGGCGCCGGCGTACCGGAGCGTTGGGCGCGTATGGGCGTTGAACATTTCACTAAACTGGGCGCGCAGGTGAATGCGGTGCTGGCATTGACCCGCGCGGATTGCGAGGTGGAGCAAAACGTCGAACGCGTGCGCGCGGCGA
Source organism: Chloroflexota bacterium (assembly GCA_037440365.1). Lineage (GTDB taxonomy): Bacteria > Chloroflexota > Anaerolineae > UBA4142 > UBA4142 > JBBIUF01. Next base: position 23,794 of record JBBIUF010000048.1, on the reverse strand, counting down.
ACCTGGTTTACTTTTCCGGCGGCAAGCCAGATTATTTGCGCGAGACGCTCGCGGATACGCGCGTGTGGCGCGCGGTGGAGCAAGTATTGGCGCAGGGCGGCGTACTGGCGGGGTGCAGTGCGGGCGCTATGATCATGGGCGCATACGTGCCGGTATTCTCGTCGTTCGCGGGCGTGCCGCGCGCGGGCAAGTGGCAACCCAGTTTCGCGCTTGTACCGCACGCGGTGGTGATGCCGCATTACAACGAATTTCCGGAAGCGATGTTGAATTTGGTGATGGGTCAAAAGCCGGCAGACACATTCGTGATCGGGATTGATGCGGATACTGCGCTGGTTGGGTTGGCTGGAACCTGGGAAGCGCTGGGCAAACGCCGCGTCACGATTCGGCGGGGCAAAACGGTGACGCGCTATACACACGGCGACCAAGTCAAACTTGACTAGCCATTAAAAAACCAGGTCTCGCACCGAGACCTGGTTTTTGATTTATAGCTCAATGCGCCGAAAATCAATGGCGTGATAGCCAGCTCCGTGGGGATCGCCGCGCTCGTACACCCCCAAGCCGCGTTGACCTGCCAACGCCAGATAATTTCCTGCGCCGCCCGGAATCGTAAACTCGGCGCAGACAAAATCCGCCATCACACAATCGCACGCAACCGGATCAACGCTCAAGAACAAACTGCTCGGCGTCTGATTGCCAAATGTTTTGAACAAGGTCGGCGGTGTGTTCCAGCGATCGCCGCCAAACAGACCATCGCCCAGCGTCAGCACCGTTTTATTGCGAACGTGCGGGTTCGCGTTCAAATCTACCAACGGATTATAATCGTTACGGAAATACGCGCCGGCGGTAAAAATGTACGGGTGGAATCCGCTTGGATTGTTCGTCGAGCCGAGGTGATGCTTAAAGCCGAGCGTCAGCCCCGCGCCGCCCAAATGCCCTTTGAGCATCGGCAAGTTGATCACATACTTGGCACGCACCAACACGTCCACCAATTTCGTCAATGGAAACGGTGGAATGTCAGCGGGCGTGACGGAATGGATCACTGCATCTGGGTCAGGACTGTCAAACGTAATGTCGCTTGGGTTACCCTTGTGCAAAAATTTAATCCCAGGATAAAGGCAACCCTCAATGAAACGCGCAGGCATGACGTGCAAGGGCTCATAGATCCAAATGTCGCTCGGTTGCACGCCGCGCGCGATCAAGCCACGCGCCAGCGCATTCACCGTTTGGATCAGCGCGTCGAGCAAGCCATTCCCATCGTTTGTCACGTTGACCTTGACCGCGATGCCTTCGCCGGGTTGATACTGCGGCAGTAAAACTTGCCACGCCTCTGCCAGCGCATTTGCGCCGGTCAGTTCGATCATGCCACGCGCGACCATCGCATCCACCGCGGTTTGATTCACCGTATTCCAGTATTCCGGCTCTAGTCCTGTCCACGTTGTCGCGTGCGGATGATGCACCTGCACCACGCGCGGCTTGGGTAAATCGCCCGGCACGGTGATCGTTTGTGCGCCTTGCTGATCTTGATGCCACGCGACCCATTCTTGCACCAAGCCCGCCCAGTATTTTTGCGTTTGCGGTTGCTTGAGCTGAATAAACCCGGTAACGGTGCGCGTTTCGCCGGGCGCAAGCGGCGTGCCGAGGCCCCACCGATACGGATGATCGATGCCAGTGCGTTGCGCGAAATCAACACCGAGGCGGACACATCCCGCCGTCGCTGGAAAATTGCGTGTCTCGAATGTCTCGCCTTCGGTGTAGACGAAACCGGGCGCGGGGTCCTGGGTTGGGCAAGTTGTCGCGCTATCGTTGCGAACTTGAAATTCAACTTGGAGTTGATCGCCTGCATTCACGGTGGTTGGGGAAAATGTCACCGCGGTAATTTGCGGCGCAGTGGCTGGGTTGACCGTGATCGCTTGCGCGCCTTGCCGATCCTGCACCCACGCGATATTTTCATGCACGAGCCCCGCCCAGTATTGCCGCGCGAGAATCGTGTGCAACCGAATCGCCCCAGAGATCGTGCGCGTTTCGCCGGGGGCGAGCGGTGCGCCCAAGCCCCAGCGGTACGGATGATCCACGCCGGTGCGTCCGTCAAAATCAATGCCCACGCGAAACGCGCCGCGCACATCGGGAAAATTGCGCGTGTAAAACGTTTCGCCTTCGCCATACACAAAACCTGGGTCGGGTCCCTGGGTTGCCAAAGTGTTTCCCGTGTTGTTGCGTACCGTAAGGTCTACCCAGATCACTTGACCCTGATCCACGGTTGTCGGCTGAAACGCCACAGAAACGATTTCGGGATTTTGCTCCGGCACCCAGGGTTGCACCAGAATCGCGGTCGGCTGAACGACATCCTCCATCCACGCGATGCCTTCTTGCACCAGCCCCGCCCAGAAATACGCCGCGCGTTCTGTTTTCATCTGAATCGCGCCGGTGATCACGCGCGTTTCGCCGGGCGCGAGCGGCGTGCCCAAGCCCCAGCGATACGGATGATCCACGCCGGTGTTGCCATTGAAATCTAAACCAACGCGAAACGCGCCGGGTGTTGGCGGATAACCATTGTCCACCGTGGCGAATGTTTGATCTTCGCGGTACAGCAATCCCGGTTCAGGTCCTTGCGTGTTCATTGGCAGCGTGGAATAATTCGTCACCGTGATCCGCACGTACAACGGTTGATTGACCATGACTGGATTCGGCGCGAACGCCACATCAGTGATGAGCGGCACAGCGGGCGCATGATTCGTTTGCGCTTGCAAAGCGTACCACGCGGGACGGCGCGCGCCCGTATTGTCGAGAATGCCCCAGCCAGATTCTGGGATGGCATAGGTGAACCAAAAGCAATGCGTTACGGTGTCAGCGCCGAGTTCGCGCAATAATGCATACACGCGCGTGAGATATTCGCCGACGGCGGCTTCGGCAGAAATGCCGGAGGGCCAAGTATAACCCAGTTCCGCGCCCATCTCGGTGAGCCATAACGGCTTGCCCGCGATCGCGCGCGCGCGCGTAATAGATTTGCGCAAATCGCCAATGCCCCAGATCGCTTCGGGGTATCCTTCCACGGCTTCGCCGTACGGATGCCAGCCCGCCGCATCGAACGCGCCGTGCGATGCGGCGACGACGCGCCTGAGGTATTCGTGATTCTCGCCCCACATAATCCCCGCGGCGATCACGGGGAGTAACGGATTGCCCGCTTTCACACGCGGATAGACCACGCCGAGTAAGGTGCCGTAATCATCGGGATCGATTTCCAAATTATCCGGCTCGTTGAAAATTTCGATGGCGACGATGCGACCGCGATAGAACGCGGCGATCTTTTGCGCGAGTTCGGCAACGCGCGTGTTGTAGGCGTCCCAGTCCGCCGAGCCGTGCGCGGGCGGATTGACGTCCAGGGTTTCGGGATTGATCAGGACCAATACCTGGACATGCAAATTGGCGTATCGCGTCAACAGCAAATCGAGTTCTGTGTTTTGTCCGGTCTCGTAATTTTGCGCGCGATGCGCCAAGAGCCAGCGCACCCAGCGCACGCCGAGCGCATCCAGATCGGTTGCAGTTGGCATGACCAGCTCTGGCTCGCCGGGATTGATTGCCAGTCCCACGAGCGGGTCGGCGGGTTGCCGCGTGATCGGCGCAAGTGCGGCAAAGAGATTGGACGAGTTGCTCATCGAAAACTCCTTGGTTGTGACAATGCGATCAACCCCGTTTGAAGGTGAGCAAATAATTGACGTGATAGTTCATTGGCAAACCCATGCCGCTGACTTGATCACACGGCACATCTTTGACATAGACGAAATAAGGACCATCTTTTTTGTCGGGATGCAAAATTGCCCACAGCGCCGAACGCGCTTGACCTTGTGCGTCGGTGACGACGACAGCTGGAGTGTCTTGCGGATCGCGGTTGATCCAATCCACCACACAGCGCACGCCGGCGGCGGGGGTGCCGTTCGCGTTCAGCATCGTGAAAAAGACATCGTGATCGTTATTCGATTCGTTGGGGTCTTGATATTTAGCGGCAACTAGTCGCCATGCGCTCGGCGTTTTATCGCGCGTGAGTTTCACGCCCAGCGGATCGAGGCGCGGGTCCCATTCCGGCGGGACAACCTGGAGGACCACGATGCGCGTCATCAAATCTTTGCATGTGCCATCGGGGAAGACGACATGCAATGTGTAGATAGTTGTTTGTGTGGGCGTGATCACGCGCGTGCCGCTCACGGAAACGGAGGTGCCATCGAGCGTGACGGTTGCCGCGTTTTCGGCGCGCCATTCCAACGTTGCCGATTCGCCGACCGAAATGGCGTGCGGCAGGATATTGAAATACAACTCGCCCTTGTCCCAACTGAATTGGCGCACGAATGGCGGCAATGCGCTGACCGCATTGATCGTTTCGGTCTTGTCGCCACCGCCGCCCCACCAATCGTCCATGCCCCAGCCGCCTTCGATCCACGGCGTGATGCTGAATAAATAATCGGGCAGTGGTTCGCCGTTGGCAACAATGCCGGTGCGAAACCAATCGAACACGTCCGCGTGGAAATGCGCGTGGTACGGTTGCTCGGCTTTGGGATAACGCCGATCATTCTCTGCGCCGAATTCCCAGCCGCCTTCGCCACCGATGATCGGCAGAACATAGCCGATGGAATCCTGCATCCATTGCGCGTATTCGAGCAAGCACAACGCCGCGACATCATCATCGAAAATGGTTGCGCCGGGATTGTCCTGTTGATTGCGCGCGTCGTAGGGATATGCGGGCGGATGGTTTGCGCCATAGTTGTGCAAAATGAATACCGCGCGCTCAAAAATTTCCATGCGATTGATCGCGCGCACGGCGTTGACTGCGGCAACCAATTCTTCTCTGCCGAGAACTTGGATCCCTGGATAGCCGCCCGCGTCATAGATCGCCGCCGCGTTTTGCGCCCACTTGCCAGCAAAAACGCTCATCCAATTAGCCGGTGTTTGCCCGCTCTTCCATTCGCGGTTATCGCCGGGTTCGTTGAAAATTTGGACATACGGCGGAATGTTTTGCGCTTTGAGTGCGTTGAGGAACAGGATCGGATCGAACGATTCGTCCACTTTGCGCCCGATGCGCACGATCGGCATAATCCCCGCATCCCAACACGCCTTGGCTGAACGTGCCGCTTGATTTTCGTCGGGCGCAAAAATTAGCGTCCACTTGCATCCGATTGAAACGAGATGTCCAACGGTGCGCTGAATTGTTTCGTCGCGTAAATCAATATTGAAATGCAAACCGCGTCCATTATCGTTTGCTGGTCGCGGAAAAGTTTTCAGCCGCGCCAAATTTTCCATCGTTAGGGTGACGGTTGGCGGACGCGTGGGTTGCGGCACAGGCGCACTGACCGTCGTTGTGGCGGTGGTGTCTTGCGTCGTATTGTCCGGCAAAACAAGCCGCAAGGTATACGTTGTGGTCGTGGCGGGCGAGACCGCGCGCGTATCATTTGCCGCGACGACTGCGCCATCGAGCAAGACCTGGTTTGCGCCTTGCGTTTGCCAGGCGAGCGTGGCGGATTGTCCCGCGACGATCGCGGTGGGCGTAGCGGTGAACGAAACTGTGACCGGTGGCGGGGTAACCGTAACCGTCACCGCCGCGTCTTGCGTGCTCCCGTCGAGGAAAACTAGGTGCAAGGTATACGTTGTGGTCTGTGTGGGCGTCACATTTTGCGAACCTGTTGCGGCGACGGGCTGATGATCCAGCGTGGCGGTTTGCACGTTGGTTGCGCTCCACGCCAACGTTGCGGATGATCCCGCCGGAATGGTTGCAGGCGTTGCGTTAAAGGTCACTATGGGTGGCGGTATAATGACGCTGATCTTTTGTATCCCCACGCGATCCTGTAACCATGCGGTGCGTTCGTTCACCAAACCCGCCCAATACTCGACGGACTGCAAACTTGTCAAACGGATCGCGCCGGTGATGGTGGCGGATTGTCCCGGCGCGAGCGGCGCGCCCAAACCCCAGCGGTATGGATGATCGACGCCACTGCGCCCGGTGAAATCTACGCCCACGCGAAAATTACCGGCGAATTCACGCCAACCGCGCGTGTAAAATGTATCACCTTCGTCATACACAAACCCAGGCGCAGGGTCTTGCGTGGGCAGGGTGGCGCTTGAATTATTTTGCACGACGATAGACACATTGAGCAACGCGCCTGACACGACGGTGGTGGGGGTGAAGGTGACCTGGGTGAGCGTTGCCACGCCGACGGGCGCGGCAGTGACGGTAATGTTTTGCGCGCCGATGTGATCTTGCAACCAGGCAACTTGTTCGCGCACCAGCCCTGCCCAATAATTGATCGCGCGCGGCGTCTTGAGCCGGATCGCGCCGGTGATGGTGGTGGCTTGCCCTGGCGCGAGCGGCACGCCCAAGCCCCAGCGGTACGGGTGATCCATGCCGATGCGTCCATCAAAATCAATGCCAATGCGCACTGCGCGCGCTTGATCCTTAAAGCCGCGCGTGACAAATGTGTCGCCTTCGTCGTAGATGAAACCCGGCGCAGGGTCCTGGGTTGGGAGCGTTTCGGTGGAATTATTTTGAACGACGATGCTCACAGTGAGCAGATCGTTTGCCGTGAGCGTCGTTGGCGTGAATGTGCTTTGCGCGATAAAGGGCGCGCCGACCGGCGCCGTGGTCACGGTGATTTGTTGCGTGCCGACATGATCTTGCAACCACGCGACGCGCTCGCGCACCAAGCCCGCCCAATACTTGATGATGCGCGGTGTCTTGAGCCGAATCGCGCCAGTGATGGTGGTGGCTTGCCCTGGCGCAAGCGGCGCTGGCAAGCCCCAGCGAAAGGGATGATCGACGCCGATGCGGCCTTCAAAATCTACGGCGACGCGAAACGCATTTGCCACATCCGGAAATTTCCGCGTGTAAAACGTATCGCCTTCGTCATAGACAAAACCAGGCGCGGGGTCCTGGGTTTGCAAGGTCTCGGTTGAATCGTTGCGGACGGTGATGCTGACAGTGAGCAATTGTCCGGCGCTGACTTGGATCGGCTCAAATTGGCTGTCGGTGATCAGCGGCGTGGTACTGCCGATCACCGTCACGGTTACCGTCAAATCTTTGGTGGTGTGGTCGGACAAGACGAGATGCAACGTATACGTGGTGGTTTGCGCGGGCGTGACGCTCAACGTGCCGCTGGCTGTCACGGGCGTGCCGTCGAGCGTGATGGTGGTGGCGTTGTCAATCGCCCAAGCGAGTGTGGCTTTTTGTCCTGGCTTGATTGAATCGGGCGTTGCGGTAAACGATTGACTGGGCGCAAAGAGTGGAACCGGGAATGGCCGCGGAATGATCGCGCCGCGTCCGGCGGCGACCACATAGTCGGCGAGCGGCTGAATGATCGGCGTCAGCTCAAACGAGGGCCAACTACCGTCGCCCCATTCATACAGCGTCGCGCCTAGCACATACGGATCGCTGAGCAAGAGTGCGTCGTACTGTTTCATAATGTCCACGTATTGTTGCGGCGAAATTTTGCCGCGCCAGCCGCCCGTGGCGGGTTGACTATTGTCGTCAATTCCAGCTTCGGTGATGACGACGGGTTTGCGCGCATACGCGGGCAAGGCGCGTTCAAAGGCACGATACAGTCCCCAGTCCTGGTCTTTGCCCCACATTGAATAGTATTCGTGAAAGGCATGGAGATCGCACGCGGCGGCGGCGGGGATGAGATAAGGAATGAATTGCGCGAGAGTTTGCGGCGTGGGGTTGCCGGTGCTCCATGAAAAACCAGCGACGAGTTCGCCTTGCGCATGCCAGATTTCCGCAAAGCGCACGAACCACGCATTCAACGCTTGGGCATCTTCGATGGTGTGCAGGACGGGCTCGTTCAGACCTTCCCAGTAAATGCCGCGTCCGCGCAATTTGCCCAGCACGTTTTGCACTTCGGCGAAATACATATCGGCGGAACTGTTGTGGTAATCCAGCTCGGTATACTGGCGATAAATCACCGGTGCGCCGACGCGCCGCTTGAGTTCGTCTAGATTCATTTCGGAGCTTTGATTGAACACCTTGATGACGCTGGGTTGCATGCGTTCGAGGACATCGAAACATTTGTCGGGGTACGCGCTCATGTGAATGGACAGTTTAGACGGCATCGTCGTAACCTCTGGGGACAGAATAGGTACGCGGATATTATACAAGCCGCGCGGTTTTTGTGCAATGAAAAATTGGGAGTGTGAAAATCCACACTCCCAACAAATATAGATTTAGCGTAACGTCTGGGTTGTTTGCGTCATTCAACGTGATGCGGATCGAAAGCATCGCGCAAGCCATCGCCGATATAGTTGAATGAAATGACAGTGATGAACAGGAACAAGCCGGGAAAGATCGCGGTCCAGGGCGCATAATCCATTTCCGCTTGCGCGTTCGTGAGCATGTTGCCCCAGGTCGGCGTGGGTGGCTGAACACCCATGCCGAGAAAACTCAAACCGGCTTCGGTGATGATCGCCGCGCCCACGCGCAAGGTTGCGGCGACGATAATGGGGCTCATTGCGTTCGGCAGGATGTGGCGAATGATCAGGCGTCCGTTTTTCGCTCCGGCGGCGCGCGCCGCTTCGATAAATTCTTTTTGCTTGATGGAGAGATAGGACGCGCGCACGAGGCGGGCGGTGGGCATCCATGAAGTAATGGCAATGACAAAAACAATTGGCGCAATACCCGCGCTCAAAAATGGAATGACTCCCGCGCGGAGCAATTGAATCAGCACGATGGCGAGGAACAAGGTGGGGATGGTGAGCATAATGTCAGCCACGCGCATCAGGAGATTGTCCACCATGCCGCCGTAGAAACCCGCTAACGCGCCAGTTGTGGTGCCGATGACGATGGCGAGGGCCATCGCGGACAAGCCAACGAGCAAGGAAATCCGCCCGCCATCCAGCGAGCGTACCAAGATGTCGCGCCCCAAGCCATCGGTGCCCATTGGATGTTCAAGCGAGGGCGCGAGGTATTTATCCAGGATGTGTGTTTTGCCGGGATCGTAGTTGGTCATTAACGGAATCAGGATCGTCGCGAGGACGAGCAGACTCAACACGATCAAGCCCGCCATCGCCGGGCGATGTTTTTTGAAATGACGCCAGGCAATGGAATAGAGCGTGTCGTGGCGTTGCGCGGTTCTCCCAAGCGGAGCAATTAAAGTGGTTGCGTTTGCCATTAGTCGTAGCGAATCCTTGGATCGAGGAATGCGTAGGCGATGTCGGCGACGAGATTGAAAAAGATAATGAGCGCGGCGCTAATCATCAGAATCCCCATCAGCACGGTATAATCGCCGCGTTCCGCGCTGTTGAAAAACAAACGGCCCATGCCGGGCCAGGAGAACATGGTTTCGGTAAATACCGCCCCGTTAAAGAGCGCAGGAATTTCCAGCGCGATAATGGTTGCCAGCGGGATGGCGGCATTCTTGAACGCATGCCGGTAGATCACGACGCGTTCGCGTAAACCTTTGGAGCGCGCGGTGCGGATAAAATCCATTTTGAGAATGTCGAGCATTCCCGCGCGCATATAACGAACGTGCTGAGCCAGTTGAAACACGGCCAGCATCGAGACCGGCAGAATCAGGTGCCAGATGCGATCCACGAGCGGCGCGGGCGGATTATCGCTGAGTGTGGTCATGCCGCCGCCGGGAAACAGCGGCAACGGCGCGGGGTGCGGAAAGAGCGGCGTCCCGGCAAATGGATTTTGTAGATTGACGGAAAAAATAATAATGAGGATGAGCCCAAACCAAAAAATAGGAATGGATTGTCCCATAAAGGCAATCGTCGTGACAATGTGATCGAACAGTGAGTATTGGCGCACGGCGGAGATGACGCCGATGGGGATGGCAAGGGCGAGCGCCAATGCAAACGCAATCAGGGATAGATACAGCGTGTTCGGCAAACGTTCGCCGATCTCGGTGATGACCGGGCGATGGGTTACGAATGAATCGCCCCAGTTGCCTTGCAAGGTCTGGCTAAGCCATTTGACGTACTTGACTGGAAGCGGATCGTTAAAGCCATACTCTTGTTCCAACCGCAGTAAATCTTCCGGTGAAATGTTCGGATTGTTCTGATATGCCGCCAATGGATTGTTGGGCGCAATCTGGATCAAAGCGAACACGAGCATACTGACGATGAACAAGACGGGAATGGCTTGAAGCAGACGACGAATAATGTATTGGGTCATAGGTCACCAATCAAAGAGTCATATCGTCAACCGTCATCTAGTCGAGCAGTCTGGCGACCACCCGGCTAGATGACGATTTGACTAGGTGACTATTTTACCCACAGATCGTACGCGTTCCAAGCCGGTCCGAGCCAGGGCGTGGCAATCCAGCCCTGCACGCGGGTGTTGAACGCTTGGAGGTTGTAGCGTTGATACAGGTAGATGTGCGTTGCGCCATCGGTGACACGCGCCGCGGCTTGGCAGTAGAGATCCTTGCGTTGCGTCCAATCGGGAATGCTTCCGGCTTTTTCGATCAGTTGATCGGTTTGCGGATCATTCCAGCGGCTATAATTCACGCCGCCTTGATTGTCCGGCGAGGGAATGGATTTGCTGTCAAAGTAGGTGTACATTTGATTGTGCGGATCCACGGCCGAGTTGGTGGTGTACATCAGAATGTCGAAATTGCCTTTTTTGCGGGGCGAATTCGCTGCCCAGCTGCCGAGCAATAACGACGAGGGTTGGTTCTCGATATAGAACTCGACGCCAATCGCTTTCATGTTCTCGACGATCAGCACCTGGGAATCTTCGCGCAATTTATTCCCGGTTGTTGTCTGGTATTTCAAGCGCAGGCGGATACCGTCTTTAGAACGAATGCCATCTGCGCCGACTTTCCAGCCGGCGTCGTCCAGCAATTGTTTCGCTTTGGCTTGATCGAACGGGTAGGCTTTGATGTTGGTGCAGTTAAAGGGATCGACGTTCAGTTCGCTACTGCCCGGCAGGGCTTTGCCGTAGAGCAGTTTGTCAATGATGGTTTGCTTGTCAATGCCATACGCAATCGCTTGCCGCACTTTGACATCACCCAGGATCGGGTGCGGCGTTTTATTGTCCGCTGGATCGCCGGGCTTGACGGAATTGAGGATCAAGCGTTCGCCA
>JBBIUF010000048.1:0-12722 GCA_037440365.1 Chloroflexota bacterium | reverse complement strand
GCGCTGAACAGCGCCACATTTGTCATCTTGGTGACTTCGGGCAAATCGGCTTCCGTGTTGTTCCACATGATATCCGCTTCGCCATTCTTCAAAAGTTGCTTGGCGACTTCGGAGGACGGCACAATGCGGATGATGACCTTGTCCAGATACGGTTTGCCTGGTTGCCAATACGTGTCGTTGCGCACGAGCGTGATGTGATCGCCAGTGACAAACTCGGTGACCTTGAACGGACCGGTGCCAACGGGCATACGATTGTACGCCCAGGTTTTCAAGTCTTCCGGCTTGCCAATGTCTTTCGGGAAGATGATGCCTACTCCGTTAAAGAGCCGGATCCATGCCGCATAAAAATTTTTGAATTTGAGGACCGCTGTATTCGCATCTGGACACTCGACCGTATCCAGGTCGGAGAATGACCCGGTATCGAGCGCGCCATTGTTGGGCGTGCGAATGACTTGCAAGGTGAATTGAAGATCGGCACAGGTGAAATCCGCGCCGTTTTGCCATTTAACGCCTTTGCGAAGTTTGTACGTGATGGTTTTGCCATCCGCACTAATGTCGCCATTGGCGGTGGTCGGGACTTCGGTGGCTAGTTTGGGGAACCATTCGCCTTTTTCGTTGACTTGGACGAGCGTTTCACCGAAAAATTCATAGATGTGGTAGAGAACGGTTTGGGTGCCAAGTTCATAGTTGAGATGTTCTGGTTCTTGCCATACCGCCATCGTAATCGTGCCGCCTTTTTTTGGAGCGGCGGAAGCCGCCGTGGCGGCAGGCGCAGAGGTTGCCGCTGGGGCAGATGTGGCGGCAGGAGCGGCGGTTGCCGCAGGTTTGGTTGCCGCTGGCACAGCGGTTGGCACGGGAACGGTGGTTGGTGCGGCGCACGCGGCAAGAAGCACAATCAATACCAATAAAGAAAAAGCGATCAGTTTACGCACGTAGATTCCTCCTCCTGAGTTGGGTAGCGCTGTACACTGGTCGTTAACCTGTTGATTGACGCTGGCATCACCTCCTTTGGTGAGTCACATGGGAGGATCGAGGGGGTTGTGTTGACACGCAACTTGCGCGGGAAACTTACGTGATTCTAACATGAAGCCGAAAGTTCGTCAATAGAAAACGCGAAGAAAACGCGAAATTGGATTGATGGAATTTTGTGGGTGCGCCCGGTACCGCGCGGTTACTGGATTGGCTCGTGGCGAGGTGATGCAAGGTGCGCCGCAACCTGCGCCGTGTACTCGAGCACCAGTTGCTCGTACTCATCCACCAACCGCTCAAATTCGGCGGGAGTCGCGCATGTCATCAGCGCCAGCCGCACTTGATCGGCGTGCGGCACCCGTTGGATGTAACGCACCGCGTGTTTGCGAAACAAGACGACGCCGAGGCGGACGCCGTAAAACTCGACGCTTGCCTTGAAATGGCGGCGTAAGAGCGCAAATTTTTCGGCGGGCGTCACGTCCGCGTTTTCGCGCCGCGAAAAAATCCAGGGGTTGCCCATCGCCGCGCGCCCGATCATCACGCCATCGCATCCCGTCTGCGCTTTGATGCGCGCAATATCGGCAACCGTTTTCACATCGCCATTACCGATGACGGGAATTTTGACCGCTTGCTTGATCTCGGCAATCGCGCTCCAATCTGCTGTGCCGGTATACCCTTGCGCTTTGGTGCGCGCGTGAACCGCGATGAGACTCGCGCCATTGTCTTCTAGAATTTTTGCCACGGTGAGATAGTTGCGCGTGAGTTCGTCCCAGCCCAGCCGCATTTTGCCGGTGACTGGCACGCGCAACGCGCGCGTCAGGCGCGCAAAGACGCGGCCGATCTTGTCCGGGTCGCGTAACATGCCCGACCCCGCGCCGCGTTCCGCGACCGCGCGCACGTAACAACCCATATTCAGATCGATAATTGTTGGACCCCAGTCCTGCAAACGCAACGCGGTTTCGACGAGCCGATCTTCGTCGTGGCCGTAAATCTGAAACGAGATCGGGGATTCACTTGGATCGAATTTGAGTTTGCGCCGAATGACTTGGCCCGGGTCATGGCGAAAGTGAATTCCATCCACGTTGACAAATTCGGTGTACGACATGGCGGAGCCGAGTTCGCGCGCGAGCAAGCGAAACGGCATATCGGAATAGCCATCCATCGGCGAAAGAATCAGATCGCCATAAATTGGAATCTCGCGAACGAAAAATGCCGGTTGCGGCGCGCTGGACGAATTGGGTGCGGTCGTAGTTAACCTCATGCGGCGATTATACCATAATCGTGATCGGTTTCAACGATGCCAGGCTTTTTTTGCGGCATGTTGGCGCGTTGGTTTCCGCGTGCGCGTTACTTGACAGACGCAATCAACCGTGCTAGAATCGCGCCAATCCAATTTGTAACGATGATGACAGAGACAAGTACGCGCGCGATTCATTTCAGCGAGTTGTCGGTTCGTGCGAGACAACATGGAGCGGCGCAGAAATCCACTCTCGAGTCGCTGACGAAACAAGTCAAGCCGGCCCCGCACCGTTATCGCGAATGAGATCATCGCAAGATGAATGAAGGTGGCACCGCGAGTCCTCTCGCCCTTTTTATGGGTCGGAGGATTTTTTATTTTGTGATACAAGACAAAAGACGGACAATCCAGCCAGACTAGTTTTTCATTCCGCTCTGATTACAATCGTTTAAGGAGGCCGCCATGTTCGATCTCAAGATGCTCCGTGAACAACCTGACCTCGTGCGCGAAATGCTCCGCCAGCGCGGCGACGATCCGGCGCAAGTGGACGCGATTCTTGCCGCAGACGAAACGCGCCGCACTGCGCTCGCCGAACTCGAAGCCTTGCGCGCGCAACGCAACGCCGCGTCGAAAGAGATTGGGCGCATGAAAGATGAGGCAGAACGCGAGACGCACAAAGCCCAGGTGCGCGAAATCAACACGCGCATTGACGCGCTTGACCAAACGGTGAACGCGGTCGAAGCGCGGGCGCATGATCTCGTGTCCAAAATTCCCAACCTGCCGGATGCCGACGTGCCGTTTGGCAAAGACGACAGCGAGAATGTCGTGATCAAAACCATCGGCGCGCCGCGCCAATTCGATTTTGCGCCGGTGCCGCACTGGGACCTGGGTCCGCGTCTCGGCATCATTGATTTCGAGCGCGGCGCACGGCTGGCGGGTTCGCGGTTTTATGTGCTGAATGGCGCGGGCGCAAAACTCCAGCGCGCGGTGATTCAATGGATGCTGGATTTTCACGGCGCGCAAGGATACCGCGAAGTGTATTTGCCGTTCATGGTCAAAGAGCAAGTTGTGTTTGCGTCGGGACAACTCCCCAAGTTTCGCGATAATTTGTATCACGATGTCGAGCGCGATGCGTGGATGGTGCCCACCGCCGAAGTGCCGATTACCAGTTTGCACGCCGGCGAAATTCTTGATGCGGATCAATTGCCGTTGCATTACGTCGCGTATACGCCGTGCTTTCGGAAAGAAGCCATGTCGGCGGGCAAGGATGTGCGCGGCATCAAACGCGGTTTCCAATTTGACAAAGTGGAAATGTACAAATTTGTCTTGCCGGAAAATTCGCTCGCCGAACTGGAAACTCTGCGGCAAAATGCCGAAGACACCTGCGCCGCGCTGGGCGTTCCCTATCGTGTGAAAATTTTATGCACGGGCGATATTGGGTTTGCCGCGCGCAAAACGTATGATCTGGAATTGTGGGCACCGGGGCAAAACGAGTGGCTCGAAGTTTCGTCGTGTTCGAACGTCGGCGATTTTCAGGCGCGGCGCGCGAACGTGCGTTTTCGCCGCCAAGCCGGAGCCAAAACCGAATTTGTGCACACGCTCAACGGTTCGGGGCTGGGCTTGCCGCGCACCATGATCGCCATCCTGGAAAATTATCAACAGAAAGACGGCAGTATCGTTGTGCCAGAAGTGTTGCGCCCATACATCAAGATGGATGTGATCAAGTAAAAAGGCAAAGTCAAGTATCGTGAATAATTCGCAATCTCTCATTCGCAATGTGCAATTGACTGCCATGACTCAGGGTGGCGAGGCGATGGGGCGCGATGATACCGGGCGCGTGGTGTTTGTGCCGTACGCGCTTGCCGGTGAAACCGTAACCGTCGCGATCGTTCAAGCCAAGAAAAATTATGCGCGCGCGCAACTCGTCGAAATCATTACGCCGTCGCCTGCGCGCGTCACGCCGCGCTGTCCACACTTTCCCCCGCCCCCGTCAGGAATGGCGACGGGACGAGGCGGGGGTTGCGGCGGCTGTCAGTGGCAACACATAGAATACGCCGCGCAGTTGAAATTCAAAACCGAAATCGTGCGCGAACAATTTGCGCGGATTGGTAAAATCCCGGATGCGCCGGTGCGTGATACGCTTGGCATGGCTGAGCCCTGGCATTATCGCAACAATGTCCAATTCCAATTGGATGCCGCTGGGCGTTTGTGTTTCCGCGCGTATGAATCGCATGACCTGGTTCGCATCACCGAGTGTCACATTATCCATCCGTTGCTTGACGAAATGTTTCGCGGACTAGAATTTCAAGGCGCGGATTTTTCTGGCGTGACGTTGCGCGCGGGAACGCGGACCGGCGAAAAATTACTTGTCCTCGAAGGACGCGATAACGAGCCGCCGGAAATTTCAGTGGACGAGCCAGTTTCAATTGCGTATCAAACGCCCGACGGCGACGTGTTGCCGCTGATCGGCAAGGATGCGTTGCATGAAATCTTGCGCGAGCATACGTTCCGCGTTTCGCCGCAAGCATTTTTCCAAGTGAATACGCCGATGGCGGAAAAGTTGATTGACCTGGTGGAACAATTTCTCGCGCCGCAACCCGCCGATGTTTTGCTCGATGCGTTTGGCGGCGTGGGTACGTTTGGGTTGGCACTCGCATCGCGCGTGACAAAAGTGATCGCGATCGAAGAGAATCCGTTTGCGGTGAACGATGCCAAAGCCAATGCGGTTGAAATTTCCAATGTCGAATTTCAGCGCGGTGCGGTGGAAGACATTCTGCCAAAACTCAAAACGAAAATCACGCTCGCCGTCGCCGATCCGCCGCGCGCTGGGATCGCGCCCGCCGCGCTCGACGCATTGATCGCGCTTGCGCCGCGCGCGCTGGCGTATGTTGCGTGCGACCCCGCTACGCTTGCTCGCGACGCGCGTAAACTGGTGGATGGTGGTTATCGTCTCGTTGAGGTCCAGCCCGTGGATTTGTTTCCGCACACGTATCACATCGAAAGCGTGAGTTGGTTTGAACACCAATAGAGACGACCCGCTGGGTCGTCTCTTTATTTTAGGCGCGATATGCTTTGACCGCGTCCGCAATGATTTCGATTTGCGCGTCGGTTAGTTCGGGGTACATTGGTAGAGACAAAATTTCATTTGCCGCTTGCTCGGTGTGCGGAAAATCGCCCACACGATAACCCAGGTCGGCATAGACCGGTTGCAAGTGCAGAGGCACCGGATAGTGAATGCCGGTTTCGATGCCGCGCGCCTTCAAATGCGCTTGCAGTCCAGCGCGATTTTTGTGGCGAATACAATAAATGTGATACACCGGCGTGATGTGCGCTGGCACAAACGGTGTGACAATTTCTGTGTTCGTGAATAATTCGGTGTACCGATCGGCGATCGCGCGGCGGCGCGCGTTCCATGCGTCGAGATGCGGCAATTTCGCGCCGAGGATTGCGGCTTGGAGCGCATCCAGCCGATAGCCATAGCCGACAACTTGGTGCGTGTATTTTTCGCGGCGACCGTGATCGCGTAACATGCGCGCGCGCGCGGCAAATTCTGCGTTATTCGTGACGAGCGCGCCCGCGTCGCCATACGCGCCCAGGTTCTTGCCAGGATAAAACGAAAAGCACGCCACATCGCCCATCGTGCCGGCGCGGCGTCCGCGATATTCCGCGCCGTGCGCTTGCGCCGCATCTTCGATCACGCGCAGGTTGTGACGCCGCGCCAGGTCGAGAATTGGATCCATTTCAGCGGGTTGTCCGTAGAGATGCACCGGGATGATCGCTCTAGTGCGCGCTGTGATCGCCGCTTGAATTTTTGCTGGATCGATATTGTACGTGCGCGGATCAATATCCACGAATACAGGTTTCGCGCCCACCAGCGAAATGACTTCAGCCGTGGCAATGAAGGTGTGCGTCGTTGTGATCACTTCATCACCCGGTTTTACATTGCACAATAACAGCGCAAGATGCAACGCGGCAGTGCCGCTGTCCATGCCAACGCAATGCTCGGCGCGGCAGAACGCGGCAAAATTCTTTTCAAACTCGGACACTTCTTTGCCGAGGATGAACGCGGTATTGTTCACCACGCGTTGAATCGCCGCGTCAATGTCCAGTTTGATGTCGGCGTATTGCGCTTTCAAGTCAACCAGCGGAATAGACATTCAAGCTCCATGTGCAAAGCCAGGCTTCTTTGGAAACCTGGCTTTTGCTTTTCAACTGTGTTCCAAAACCGGATGCGGTTGGTACGGCTCTTGCAAAAACTGACATTCGTCAGCGGTTAATTTGATCTCAACCGCCGCAACGGATTCATCGAGTTGGTACATTTTACTCGCGCCAATAATCGGCGCGGTCACGCCCGGTTGATGCAATAACCACGCCAGCGCGATCTGCATCGGCTTGACGCCGCGCCGTTGTGCCAACTCCGCCACGCGATCTGCGATCACAAAATCATTTTCTTGATAGTATAGCTTGTGCGCAAAATCATCTGTCTGCGCGCGCGTTGTTTCACCGCTCCGGTTGCGCGTGCGATTGCCGGCGAGAAAGCCGCGCGCGAGCGGGCTCCACGGAATCAAACCCACGCCTTGATCGCGACAGAGCGGATTCATTTCGCGTTCTTCTTCGCGATAGACCAGGTTATAGTGATTTTGCATCGAGACGAATCGCGTCCAACCGCGTGCATCGGCGGTCGCTTGCGCTTTGGCAAATTGCCAAGCCCACATGGAGGATGCGCCAATGTAACGCGCCTTGCCGGATTTGACAACATCGTTCAGCGCATCCAGCGTTTCTTCGATTGGCGTTTCAACATCCCAGCGGTGAATTTGGTACAAATCCACATAATCGGTGCCAAGGCGCTTGAGCGATGCGTCAATCGAATCGAGAATATGCTTGCGCGATAATCCCTTGTCATTTGGACCGGGACCCATTGGATGATGCACTTTGGTTGCCAGCACAATTTGATCGCGCGTGCCAAAGTCGCGGAGCGCGCGTCCGGTTACTTGTTCGCTGACGCCGATAGAGTACATATCGGCGGTATCGAAAAAATTGATCCCGGCTTCGAGCGCGCGTTTGAAAAATGGGCGGCTGGTTTCTTCGTCGAGGACCCAGGCGCGCCATTGCGGTGTGCCATACGTCATGCAACCCAGACAAATGCGCGAAACTTTTAATCCGGTTTTGCCGAGACGAGTGTATTCCATAAAATCCTCCGATTACAATTGGTATGCGTCGATCTCATGCACCTGTTTGATGACCCGCGCTGGATTGCCAACCACGACTGCGTTTGCCGGCACATCGGTCGTGACCACCGCGCCCGCGCCGACCAGTGCATTTTCGCCGATCACGATCCCAGGAAGCAACGTTGCATTCGCGCCGATTTTCGCGCCGCGTTTGATCGTCGCACCCCGGAGGGTTGCCTTGACCTGCTTGGAGCGCGGATAGCGCGCATTGGTGACGACGACGTTCGGTCCGAGCCAGCAATCATCTTCCAGCACCGAATACTCTGGCACGAATACATTTGAGTGAATCCGCACGCCATTGCCAATTGTGACATGATGTTCGACGATGCTGTGTGAGCCGAGGCTGACGTTATTGCCGATCTGATTTTCTTCGCGGACGAGCGCGCCATGTCCAGTTTGGAAATCGTCGCCGATGCGGTTGCCTGCGTAAATAACCGTGTGGGAACGAATGACCGCGCGCGCGCCGATGCGCGTTTCAAGTTCACCTGGTTTTTTCCCGCGCGGCGGTTCGCCAATCACGCAAAAATCACCGACTGTTTTACGCGCGCCAAATTTCACGTTGCGATAAACGCGACTAGCGATTAGCGACTGGTGACTCGCCACTGTTTTTTTTGTGTTTGCCGTTTTACTTTTTACTTGCGACATAGCCAAGTTCTTCTAACGTGGCAATTACTTTGGCCGCGCTTTGTTCCGGTGTTTCCTTGTCACTCTCAAACACAACTTCGGGATGTTCGGGGGCTTCGTACGGATCATCCACACCGGTAAAGTTTTTGATTTCGCCACGCATCGCTTTTTTGTATAGCCCTTTAACGTCGCGCTCGGCTAGCACATCCAGCGGACACTTGGCATACACTTCGACAAAGCGTCCGCCGACCCGCGCGCGGTTCTCGTTGCGGATTGCGTGGTACGGCGAGATCGCCGCCGCAATGGCGACGACATCATTGCGCGTGAGAATCTCGCATACAAAACCAATGCGGCGAATGTTTGTGTCGCGGTCTTCTTTGCTAAATCCCAGCCCCTTGGACAAATTTTCGCGCACCACATCGCCGTCGAGAATTTCAACCTTGTGCCCGCGCGCGCGCAACTCTTTTTCAACCAAGCGCGAAACCGTCGTTTTGCCCGCGCCGCTCAACCCCGTAAACCAAATCGTGAAACCGGTAGTCACTAATTTCTCCAAAAAGATAAAATGAACCACAAAGACGCGAAGGACGCAAAGAAATAATTTTTTAAACTTGGCGTTCTTTGCGATTAGAACTTGATGGTCTTTCCAATCATGTCACTTGGCACCGTCATGCCAAACTCATCCAACACCGTTGGCGCAATGTCATAGAGTTGCGCGCCTTGAATCTCGCGTCCGCCCAGGTTGCGCTTGGGATCATAGTAAATGAACATGCCATACTGCGCGTGATTCGCATCGTCGGGTCCTGTGTCATTCTCAAACGTATAGAGCGCGTTCAAGCCGAGCGAGCCGACCGCGCGCCAATACAAATCGCCAAAGATGACGATCAGATCGGGCGGAATGTTTTTGGTTGCGCGATAAATGTCCTGCGGCTTGTACACGCGCGTCGCAATCGGATTGCCTTTGTCATCTGGGATTGCTGAAATTTTGGCGATCAGTTCGTCGCGCACTTTTTCGTAATCGGCGGGCGGAATGATGCCTTGCGGTTCGCGTCCTTGGACATTCAGGAACACGCGGCTGTAATATCCGCCACTGCCCCACACGCGCGTTTTGCTCCAATTCACTTTGGCTTTTTCGAGCGGGATAATGCCTTGCGGTTTTTCGTCCAGCACGAGATAGCCATTTTGGATCAGCCATTCGTTGATCGCGATGCCGCCATCCATTTTCTTTGCGCCGTGATCGCTCATCACGATTACACTTGTGTCGTCGTCGAGCAATTCCAACACACTGCCGATCTGCTTGTCGAGCCAGACATAGTAATCGTGCACGGAATTAATCAACGGATTGCCTGGCTCGTGTTTTGGGTGCGTGACATCGTGATATTTCCAAAAACCGTGATGCAACCGATCGACGCCGATTTCCACCGACATTAAGAAATCCCACGATTTTTCCTTGATCAAATACTTGATGACCTTGAAATGTTCTTCGGTCATTTCATAAATTTTGCCGAGTAACCAAGGTTTGTCATCCGTGCGAAAGTTTGGCACATCCACCATGTAATTCGGCGCGATACGCGCGATCTCTTCGCGCAAACTTTCGGGATAGGTGTATTTCGATTCGGTGCTGGGCGACAAAAAGCAACCGACCATGCCGCCAACTACTTGCTTGGGTGGAAACGAGGGCGGCACGCCGAGCAAAAACGATTGCTTGCCCGCGCGTCCCAGGTAATCCCAAACCGTTGGCTCGGTGAACGCGCGCGCATTCGCCGTGGTCATTTTTTCGTACGAGTGATCCGCGCGATTACGAAAACCATAGACGCCCAATTGTCCTGGGTCTTTGGAGGTCATCGAAGCCATCCACGCCGGCACGGTGATCGGTGGCGTGGTGGATTCGAGTTTGCCCCACACACCTTGCGCCGCGAGTCGTTTCAGGTTTGGCATCTCGTCGCGGTACTGGTCAAAGATGAGCGATGGTTCGGCGCAATCCAGACCGATGATGAGGACGCGCTTGTGCGACGAACGACCAATGACCGAAGACGACGAACGCTGTGCTTCCGTCTTCCGTCCTTCGTCTTCCGTCGGTTTGGCGCGAACGCCTTCCATGAGTACGCGTGCCACTTCGGGGCGCGTAAATTCCGGCGGCAACATTTCGCCGCGTTGCAACATTTCGCGCACTTGGGTTCCGCTCAAAACCAGATGGTCTTCTTTGCCATGCGGACACGTCTTGGACGAAACGATCTGTCCGCACTTTTTGCAATAAAACGTATGCTCAAACATCAACGGCGTAATGCCAATTTCTTCCGGCGTAAATTCGTCGAAAATTTTCTGCGCGTCATACGTGCCGTAATAATTGCCGACGCCCGCATGATCGCGTCCGATGATAATGTGGGTGCAGCCATAATTCTTGCGGCAGAGCGCGTGAAAGATCGCTTCGCGCGGACCCGCGTAACGCATTGCGGCGGGGAACACGCCCAGGACCACGCGATCCGGCGGATAATAATCACGGAGCAATTCTTGGTACGATGCCATCCGCACATCCGCAGGAATATCGTCCGCTTTGGTTTCGCCGACGAGTGGATGCAGGAACAAGCCGTCTACAATTTCGAGCGCGGTTTTTTGAATGTACTCGTGCGCGCGATGGATCGGATTGCGCGTCTGAAATGCAACGATGCGTTTCCACCCGCGTGAGGCAAACAGCTTGCGCGTTTCCAATGGCGTGTGGCGAAATTCTGGAAACTCGGGATTGAACGGCAGATCGATCACTGAGATGTCGCCCGCAAGATAGACTGGGCCTTGTTTGTAGAGGCGCGCCACGCCGGGATGTTTTTCATCTGTCGTGCGATATACATTTTGCGCCTCGCGTGTTTGATCGTATTCAAATTTTTCCGCGAGTGTCATCACTGCCAACAAATGTCCATCGGGTTCGGTCAGCGCAATTTCTTCGCCGAGGTTGAGTGTGTTTGCAATTTCGCGCGTGACCGGTAACGTGATCGGAATACTCCATACTAGTCCATTCGCCAACCGCATCGTCTCAACGACCGCATCGTAATCGCGTTTACCCATAAAGCCGGTCAGCGGCGACAACACGCCGACCGCAAGCAATTCCAAATCGGAAATGTTCACCGCATTCAGCGCGATGTGTTTGAGTTTTGCCGCGCGCGCCATCGCGTGATCGCGCTCCATGCCGCGCACCATTCGATCGATCAACCCGCCGCCGTGCGGCGCGATTTCACCAATGTAATTTGCCATACCTTCTCCGTAAGATAAAGTTACTCGGCGATTATAACACATTCCGAAACGCGCCACAAAAAGAAACTGCCCCGCTGGTGCGGGACAGGGTTATTTGATCTCGATCCACTCAATTGCCGCCGCGACATTCGGCTCAGTTGCGCCGATGCCGACGACCCGTTGGGCAGGCATTGTTTCACCCGCAATTTCCGTTCGGAACAGGTGTTGCATCACGCCCTTGTTTCCAATCATGGCGTACGACCAGCGAAATTTGCCGCGCAAATCTTCTAGCGCCCCCAATGATTTCAGGGCATTGACGCCCGCCTCGGTCAAATTGCGCGACGCTTCATCGCGCACCGCCACGGCGACGATTCTATCGTTCGGAATTTTTTCGATGAACTGGGCCATTCGCGCGGATTCATCTGGCGAAGCAAATGTATCAAATGCCTCGCTCGCTTCAACCGCATTTGCATTTTCATCGAGTACGACAATGTTATAGCCACGCAAATTCTTCGCCGCATCAATGCCGTTGATGTAAATGTGCGCGAAATCGCCGACTTGACTGCCAGCGCTACGCACGACAATTGAGGTTGGCAGGTTCAACGACGCAACCGGCACAAGCGTGTCAAAATTAAATTCGATCTCATTCAATCCGGCTCGCCACATCTCACGCGCAACGGGTAATGAGTACTCGCCCCAGTCTTTTTGCATCGCCACCGTACCAATGGATTGCCCATTCACACGGACACTGGCACGCTGATTGGGTAAGGGTGAAAAAGCGCGAAACGAAAACATTGCGTCGCTGAGCGTATCGCGCCGCACAAACATTTTCGCTTGATGCCGGGTTGCCCACAGCATTGGTTCGCCTACCGCACCCCAGCCCTCGGCAAAATTCAGCCGCGCCAATGCGTCAACTTCACTCATCGTAAACCCAGTTTGATTCGATCGGATGACCGTTTGATCGAGCGGCGGCAAATCATTCACGCGGTACGCAATCGTTTGTCCCGCGTCATCCGTCGCATCGTAAAATTTGGTCAGCGGAAAAACTTGCTCAATGTATGCGCGCGTTGCTTCGAGCGCGGCGCGGTTTTGCGCGTTACGCGGCGAATGCCACACCACGTACCGCACGCCGAAAAAGCGGAGCACATCGGGCGCGAGGGATTTATCTTCAATGAGTGTTCCAGCGTAAATCGTGTGCCCAGTCTCGACTGCGATCAGTGAATTGATGACGGGCGTTTCCGTAAAGTATTGAAATTTCAATTCGGGATTGCGCGACGTGTTGCCGCCCAAAATTGGATGGCGATGCGCGGTCTGATACCACTGCTCAAACATCATCTCTGCATCGAGTGTGCCGGTCATCCGAAAACCATTGCGCCAGGCGAGCGGCAATTCCAGCACCGTGAAATCGCCTGTGTCCTGCGCGATGGTTTGATACACATCGG
>JBBIUF010000047.1:0-32818 GCA_037440365.1 Chloroflexota bacterium | reverse complement strand
ATTGCTTTGTTGTACGATTCAATTGCGGTAACGAAATCATTTTGGTCAATGAGAGCATCCGCAAGATTATTCTGGTGAAAACTTTCGCCTTGTCTATCGCCAATCTCGCGGGCAATGGCGAGTGCCTGTTCGTAGAAGGTGATGGCGCGGCGTGTGTCACCCAGGTTGCTGTACGCATTGCCGAGGTTGCCGAGCCATACACCTTCAGCTTGTTGATTTTTTCTTTCACGCCCGATTGCAAGCGCTTGTTCATAACAGGAAATCGCACGGCGTGTATTTCCAATTGCGGCTAATGCTTGTCCCAGGTTTCCAACGCTTTGTCGTTTCAAATCCGCATCGCCAATTTTCCCATGCAACTTTTCGTGCAACTCTATCATCAAGCGATAGTGTCCCCACAACAACAGGTAATCAAAATCAATTTCTAGCAACACGCTCGCCGCCGTGTCGTAATCCTCTGCCGCACAACGCAGATCAAATTCGTTTAACTGCGGTTCAAGGTCTTGCAATTTCTTCCACGCCTCGCGCGGCTTGCGCGTCTGGGCAAAATAATCCGCGCCGCGCGCCAATAAATCGTGTTGAGACCAAACATCTAACCGCAAAGAACGCAAAGGACGCAAAGAATTTTCATTATTTTTACTTGGCGTTCTTTGCGTCTTGGCGGTTAAATTTTCTGCGGTTTCCTTCGGCACACGCGCCCACGCATAATCCCGATCAACCGGATGCAAATGATAGCGTCCGGCTTCGCGGCGCGCAAATTGCATATTGACCAAGCGGTTGAGCACGGGCGCGCTGTCAATGCTGGGGAGAAACGGTTGCAAGAGATAATCAATCGCGGCGGGCGGCACGGGGCGGTTGTACGCCGCGAGCGCCATCATCACGCGCTCGGCAATCGGATCCAAACGGTTGAACGCCTCACCCACGAGCGCGTTGACCACGTTATCCGGTAGAGACGTTGCATGCAACGTCTCTACGAGCGACGTGTAACGGTCGGCAGAGAGCATCGCATAGAGCGCTTCGAGCGCGCGCGGAAAACCGCGCGTATATTCGCGCGCCCGCGCCAATAGATCGGCGGACGCGTGTTTCAAACCGACCGTGCCATCCGCGTCCATCTCGCGCAAAATATTTTCCGCATACGGCGACGGCAGACCTTCGTCCAGGTTGATGCGGGCGTGATGCTGGGGCTGGTAGAGCAACAGATCGCGCGGCGCAATGCGCGTCGTGGCGATGAGTTTGAGCGCGTGGTGCGGCGCGTTCAACAAGGCGCGCAACGCCTCGTCCAATTCCGCGTCGCGCACCTGCGTCGTTTCCGGATCGAGCGTGGTTTCAAAATTATCGAGCAGGACGATCACACGCCCAGCGGGAAACGCGGCGGCGAGCGCGTGCATTTTCGCTTCGGTGGATGCCTGAGGATTTTTGTACAGCGCGTCGAGTTCGCGCGCGGCATCGGCGGGGAGCAGTTGCAACAGATCGGCATAGAGGTTTGGCACGTTGATGGGGCGCGTGCCGACCGCGCTCAAATACACAATGCCGTCCACGCGCATCGCGCCGAGGTCGTCGGGCAATTGTCCGGCTTCAAGCGCTTTGAGCAAGCGGCACGCCATCGCGGTCTTGCCAATCCCCGCGCGCCCCACGATCATCAACAAGCGTTGCGCGTCGTTCTCTAGAAATTTCTTGACGAGTTTATTTTCTTCATACCGATCTTGAAAATAACTCGGCGCGGTGGTTGGCGGCGGATTGATAAACTTATAGCGCGTTTTTCCGCCGATCGGTTTTTCCGGCGCGCGTTCGCGTTCCAACGCGGCGGCGATGCTTTGCGCGGTGCGTTGCGCGGCGGCGGCGGGATTTTCCACGACGCGCGTTTGCTTTTCAATGTCTTGCTTTAACTGCGTAATGTCGGCGACAATGCGCGCGCGATTCGTGTCATCGGCGCGGCGCAGATCGCGGTTGGCGTCCGCCAAGCGATCCTTGAGCGATTGCAATTCACCGGCGGGCGATTTGAGCCATTCGAGATGCTCGCGTAATTTCGCCATCGCCGCATCGAAATTGCCAGTGAAATCAATATACTGGCGCGCGTTCAATCGAAATGGCGCTTGCACCGTCGCTTGCGCCTTGATCGGAATGATCGTCTTTTTGAATCTGAGCGCGTCGAAATATTCATTGTGGCACGTGCACGTTTCTTCCACGCTGTCGGGGGTCATTACGAATAGAAATGCTTCGCACGAGCTAATCGCTTCCCGAAATTGTGCGTCCCAGTCGATCCCAGGTTTCAGATCGTGCTTGTCGAACCACGCGTTAAAATCTGGTTTGAGCGAATCGTGCAAGCGTTGAGCAAACGCGCGTCCGTCTGCGTCCGAGTATGAAATGAAATAATGACCGGGCATAGCGCCTCCGCAACAATGAGCCAATTGTTCAAATTACTAATGTGCCAAACGTGATCCCAGTATCGTCTAAAATTGGTTCATTGGCAAATTGGATCATTGGCTCATTCGCTTGTTCCAATACCAGCCAATCGCGCCAACCACGATCGCTTCGGCAATCGTTAGCGAGACAAGCGCGATGCTCGTGTCGAACCAGAATGTCAGCGGATAATACTGGATCAAGCTATCGGTTGTGTAAAATAACCAGGTATTGCCTTGAAAAAAGATGCGATGGAAATCGGTAAAGAATGTGTCAAAGCCGGTCGCGGCAAACACGCCGACTGCGCCAAAGAGCAACAGGGTGAACCCCGCGCCGCCGAACAAACCGCGCGCGGCATTGGCGCGGGTTGCCGGTTGGTATGCCAGCGCGATCAACGCCGCCAGCATCAGCACAACGAGCACCGGCAGGACAATTTTCACTTGATCCACCAAGACGCGCACATCCACCATATGCTTGATCTCGCGATCTACATACACGCCGAGCGCCTTGAACTGATCGAGCGTGCGCGTGCCGCGAATGTATTCGATGGACTCTGAGCCAAAGTACAAGCGATCCTTGTCGCTGAACAATTCCGCTTTGGGAAAACCTGGCTTGCTGTACTCATACGCCAGCCATGCCGGATTCATAAATATCAGGACATTGGCGAGGACCAAAACAACAGGTAGCGCGACGACGAGCACGTACTGAGACAAGTTGATTAACCAGCGCGGCATGATTACTCCTTTAACGAGTGAGCCAATGAGCCAAACTTTTACGAGAGGTTTATTGGGTTCATTGGTGATTGGATAATTGGTTCATTGACCAATTGCATAGCGCAAAATAATATCGTTGATTAAATTTTCTACTGGCGCGTGATCGTCGGTGAAGACGGGTGTGTCTTGGGTTGCATCGCGGACGGTGGGCAGAGATTGTGATGCCACGATCTGCAAATTTGAATCGGTGAGACGCGCGACGTTTGCGCGAAAATCGGCGAGGCGTGACGGCGCGTTGGTGGCGACGATGAGCGTGTTGGCGTTGTTCGGATGATCGATCAGGTAGACACTTGGAAAGACCTGGCGCATCGTCGCCGCGAGCGCGTCCACCAAACGAAAATCATCGCTGGTGCGCGCCGCGTTCAGCGCGACGACGCCGCGTGGATTGAGATGCGCGCGCACCTCGCTGAAAAATTCGACGGTGGTGAGATGAAATGGAATGTACGGCTGGCGGTAGGCGTCAATCGCGATCAGGTCATACACGCCCGCGCGCGTGCGCAAATAATTTCGCCCGTCGTCTGCAATCGCGCGCAGATTCGGCTCGGTCATCGCAAAATAGGTTTGCCCCACGGCAATGATCGCCGGATCAAGCTCGACGCCATCAATCGGAATGTTTTTGTACACATGCGTAAAACCGCGCGCGGTTGTGCCGGCGGCGAGTCCAATCATCAACATGTTTTTCGGCGGCGTTGGATCGGCAAAGTATGGCGCGATCAAAAACAAATCCCAGATGCCGCCAGTCAGCACGCGGTCGGCGCGATACGCCGATTGGTAGGCTTGCCCTTCGTTCACCGTGAGCAGACGCCAGCCGTTTGGATCATCAATGACTTGAATGAAATTGTACGGCGATTCGGCTTCATAGACCAAGCCCGGCGCGGCTTTGACCACGCCACCGGAATCCAGCGCGGCGATCACGACGATGACGATCAGCAACGCGGCAAATGGCAACGCGGAACGCACTCCATTCGATTGCGTCATGGCGATCACGACGGCGATGAGGAGCGCGAGTGCAAACGCGACAAAGGTTCCGCGCGTGCCAAAAATTTGAAACATGACAAACACGGTTCCAAACGTGCCGAGGATACTGCCGAACGTTGAGAGCGCGTACAGTTTACCGGCGTTCGAGCCGCTGGTTGCCACATCGCGCGTGGTGAGGCGAATGGCAAACGGCGACACGCAACCGAGCAATGTCACTGGGATGACAAAGAGGACGAGCGTGCCAGCGAATGAAACCAAACCATAACCCGCATCGAATTTTTGCAGAGCGGGGATTGCAAGCGCGAGAAATGGGCGCGCGACATACGGCAAAATTCCAATCGTCACGCCTGCCACGCCGACGATGCGATAGAGCGTGAGCGCGCGCGGATCGCGGTCTGCCCATTTGCCGCCGAGATAATAGCCGAGCGTGAGATAGATCAAAATCAAGCCGATAATGTTTGCCCAGATCAGAATCGAATCGCCAAAGAACGGCCGAAGCAAACGGGATGCGCTCATCTCAACGCCCATGGAGGCGGCGCCGCCGAGAAAGACAATCAGCCATAAAAAGAAATTTTTCAATGTCACCTCAACGTGAAAAATGGAATCCGCGAATCTGTTGATTTGCGCGATTCGCGGCCAAGTTTGCGCGGCGGTATTATATCTGGCTTGGACGAATCCCGCAATCCTTGACACGGTTTCTGTTTAGAGGTACACTTTTTTCGCCAGTCCCAATTCTCTGCGCGTGAAAGGAGTGCGATGCGATCTCGAGTGATGATAGGCGTGATGCTTGCGGTGACCACATTAATCTTGGCGGCGTGTTCGTCCGATCAAATCCAGCTACCGGTCAATTTGCCTGGGGTGCCAACTGCCACGGCGTTGCCGCCGGGCACGCTGGCGTATGACGCGCCCGTCTCGCTGATGGTCAAAGCGGGCGGCTTGCTTCCCGGCACCGCGATTGCGTACAACGGCAAATCGGCAACGGGTCAAGCGCAAATCATGATTGCCGGTCAACTCGCGCCCAAGCAAGTGGCGGACTCGGTGGATTGGCAGGGCGCGCCGGCGCCGAATGTGACGCTCAAGTTGGCAACGCGCGTTGCGGCGTTCGACGAAAAATCCTTGACCTTGGTGGGTAGTTCGCATATTGAGATTCGAAACGTCGCGGCGCAACCTGGCGGCGCGCCCGGCACAACGGTGATGGAATTGAACGCCCCGGTGACCTATTCGCTTAGTTTGAAGGAAACGATCCCCGGTACGAACGTCAGTTATGTGGCTGGAGCAACCGAGGGCGCGCAATTTGCTGGGTTGGATGGTTACCCTTATCGCAAACAATTGGACTCGTTGCAGTACAACGGACGCTTGAATGGCAAAGTGTATGTCAAGTTTGATTTGCGCGTGATCAATTATTCCGAAGCGTCTGCGATTGTGGGCGGCACGGCGAAAATTATCATCGAACAATAATTGCAGGAGGTTCCCTTGTCCGATCAAGATTTGAACGAAACCAAGTTGGTGCACGATGCGTTGAATGCGGCGCACGATCAACATGTGCCGATTCGCGTGCCGGCGCGGCATAATCCGATCTTGCAACAGGTGATCGAGCGCGTGAACGCGGACGAAGAATTGTATGCGCTGTGGACGGCGATGAATGTCAACGCGGTGGATCGCTTGGGCATGAGCGATCACGGGCCGGTCCATTTTCAAATTGTGTCGAATATCGCGTTAAAATTATTGCGGCAATTGATGGAACGCGGCGTCGTGCCGAGTATCGTCAAGGATCACCAGCTGACGAACAATGACGCCGAAGTGGTCGTCGTGCTGGGTTCGCTCTTACACGATCTGGGCATTTCAATTCACCGGATTGATCACGAGCAATATAGTTTATTTGTCGCGCAACCCAAGATTGACGATTTGCTGATGGGTTTGTATTCGACGTTTACGCGGACGATTGTGCGGTCGGAAACATTGCACGCGATCATCGCGCACCGTTCGGACGGCAAGCCGATGACGGTGGAAGCGGGTGTGGTGCGCGTGGCGGATGCGCTTGACATGACCAAAGGGCGGTCGCGGATTCCATTTGAAGCGGGGCAAGTCAATATCCATTCAATCTCCGCCGCCGCGATTGAGCAGGTCGAAATCTCGACGGGGCAGGACAAGCCGATCCATATTACCGTGACGATGAATAACTCGGCGGGCATTTTCCAAATTGACGATTTGCTCAAAGAAAAACTGCATGGCTCGGGTTTGGAGCAATACATCGAAGTTGAGGCGACGATTGAGGGCGAGACGGAAAAGAAACTCGTCACCGTGTTTCGGATGTAAAGGAACATGGTGCGCAAGGGCATCTTCCCGGTTTGTGGGAGCATCTTCCCGATTTGTGGGAGCATTCTCCCGGTTTGTGGGAGCATCTTCCCGATTTGTGGGAGCATTCTCCCATTGTTCCAGGTTTTTGATCAGCGTATAATGATCATGAGGTAGCCGAGTGTCTGCATTGATCGAAACCGAAAAGCTCACAAAACAATTCGAGACGGTGACTGCCGTAGACGGCTTGACGCTGTCGGTCAACGAAGGCGAAATCCTTGCGTTGCTTGGTCCAAACGGCGCCGGCAAAACTACGACTGTGCGGATGCTTTCCTCGATTCTGAAACCTTCCTCTGGCTATGCGCGTCTCGCGGGGATTGATGTAGCGCAGGACCCACGCGCCGTGCGCCACCTCGTCGGACACCTCACCGAATTTCCTGGTTTGTATTTGCGGATGAAGCCGCTTGAATATCTGGATTTCTTTGGCGAACTCCAACACATGTCGCGTACCGATATCCGTGCGCGCGCCGAAGAATTGATGACGCATTTCGATGTGTGGGAGGCGCGGGATCGGCGGTTGGGTGGGTTCTCGAAAGGGATGCGGCAAAAGATGGCGCTCATTCGTGCCATGCTCCATAATCCGCGCGTTCTGTTTCTCGATGAACCTACCTCGGCGATGGATCCGCACAGCGCCAAGCAGGTGCGTGATGCGATTGCTACCTTGCGTGGGAGCGGGCATACGATTGTGCTTTGCACGCATAATTTGTACGAAGCTGAAACGCTTGCCGATCATATTGCGGT
The DNA here is from genome assembly GCA_037440365.1 of Chloroflexota bacterium. Lineage (GTDB taxonomy): Bacteria > Chloroflexota > Anaerolineae > UBA4142 > UBA4142 > JBBIUF01. The sequence continues at coordinate 25,574 of JBBIUF010000047.1, read as the reverse complement.
GATTCGCAAAGGTCAATTGATCGCGTTGGGCACGCCACCGCAACTCAAACTGGACTGGCTTGGTTTACCAATGTGGGAATTGCGGCTCACGCAACCGCTCGCGCAACCGTTGCCATCGCTGAATGGGCATTTGCAATTTGAAAGTTGCGACGCCGTATCGTTGCGCTATCGCACCGCGACGCCGGAAATTGCTAATCCGATTTTGTTAGATGCCTTGCACGATATCGGCGCGCAAATTGTTTCGCTCAATGAACTGCCGCGCAGTCTGGAAGCTGTGTATCTCAAGTTGGTCGAAGGTGAACATGTTGGCTGACGCGCTGATTATCACGCGCCGTGAAATCCGTGATTCACTGCGCGATTGGCGCATCACCGCGCCGATTCTCATCCTCACGCTCGTCTTTCCCTGGATCATGAACGCCTCGACGAACGCCGCGCTCAACTTTGTTCAAGAATATAACGCGACCATCATTCCGCTTCGGCTCGTGCCATTTGCGATGATGGTCGTTGGTTTTTTTCCAATTTCGTTTTCGTTGATCATTGCGCTCGAAACTTTTGTTGGCGAAAAAGAGCGCAATAGTCTAGAGCCGTTGCTCGACACGCCGATTGCGGATACGGCGTTATACGTGGGCAAATTGCTTGCCGCCATGTTACCGCCCCTGTTCGCTAGTTACCTTGGTGTTGCCGCATACCTTGGCGGGTTGTTCATTTCGATTGCATATATTCCTGAATGGCAAGTGCTGTTTCAAATCGTTTTGCTCACGACGATGGAAGCGCTGGTGATGGTATCGGGCGCGGTGGTCGTGTCGAGTCACACCACGAGCGTGCGCGCGGCGAACCTGCTCGCCTCGTTTATTATTATTCCCATGGCGTTTCTGTTGCAAGCGGAAAGCATCTTGCTGTTTTGGGGACAATACGATGTGTTGTGGTACATTCTCGCCGCGCTTGCCATCGCCGATGTTATTTTTATTCGCATCGGGATTCGCACGTTCAACCGCGAAGAAATCTTGTCGCGTGAAGTGGACGAACTTAACCTCGGTAGCACGTTCCGCACATTCAAAAGATACTTGATCGGTACACGGTTTTCGCTGAAACGCATTTACCTGGACGATGTGCCGCGCTTGCTCCGCGAAAATCGTTTGCCGCTTGCCATCACGGCGGTGGCGATGCTCGGTGGGGTTGCGTTGGGCTGGGCGATTGCGTTGCGCTACCCTTTGCCAGCCGGCGTGCTGGGTCCTCTGCGCGTGGATGCCACCGCGTTCAAAGGCGTGGTGAATGTGCCTGGGTATGATTTCCTGCCTCGCATTGACACCTGGTCGATCTTTTGGAATAACGTGCGCTCACTTGCGCTGGCGGCTTTGCTCGGATTGTTTTCGTTCGGCAGTCTTGCGCTCTTGCTCTTGTTTGTGCCGATGACGCTCGTTGGTTTTTTTGCTGGCGAGATGGGACCGCTGGGTTCCAACGCGCTGACTTTTTTCGTTGCGTTTATTTTGCCGCACGGGATCATCGAATTGCCTGCGGCGATCATTGCGACGGCGTTTGCGTTACGCCTTGGCGCGTCGATCATGTCACCGCCGTTGGGCGTGTCGGCGGGCGAAAATTTATTGCGCGCGTTTGCCGATCTCGTCAAACTGTTTGTGTTCGTGATTGTGCCGATGTTGCTACTGGCGGCATGGATTGAAGCAACAATTACACCACAGATTGTGTTGTGGTTTTACGGGAGCTAGTATGGCAAGCATGATTTTGTTGGGGACCGGCGCGGCGTTAAGCGATGCAACGCGCGAGCATACGTACATGGTCGCGCAGGGCGCGAGCGGCGCAATCTTGCTTGACTGCGGCGGCAGTCCAACGCAACGTTTGGAAAAATCCGGCATCACGCTCGATCAAATTGATCACGTGATCCTGACGCATCATCACCCGGATCACATTTACGGGGTATCGGTATTTTTACTCGATCTGTGGTTGGCGGGACGCAAACGCGCGTTACATATTTATGGTTTGGCGGAAACCTTGCGCTCCACGCGCGCGATGATGCATGCCTTTGAGTGGGAGCGCTGGTTCGATCACGGTTTCTTTCCAATCGAGTTTCATCGTGTGCCAAAAACGCCGCGCCATGCTTTGATCGTGACATCGGATTTTGCTGTGTTCACTTCGCCCACCCAACATTTGCTTCCGACGATTGCAACGCGCATTGTGAACAAGGCGTCCGGTCAATCGCTCACGTATTCCAGCGACACGGAATTGTGTGATGCGGTCGCGGAATTGGCGACGGCATCGGATATCCTGATCCATGAAGCGACGACGCGCGTTACGCCATCGCTGGGTCATTCAAGCGCGCAACAAGCCGGCGAGCAAGCCCAACGCGCCGGTGTCAAGCGACTTGTGTTGGTGCATCTGCCGCCGCAAGCCGACCCCAAAGCGTGGTGTGCCGCCGCCCAGAAAAAATTTCAAGGCAAGGTAAGTATGGGCAAAGATTTTGGCAAACTCGAATTTTGAGGAGCAAACACGTTCGATGAAAAAATATGCCTTGTATGTCGAATCCGGTCCGCGTCAACGCAAAACGATGGTGCATGTACTAGACCTGCTCGGTTGTATTGCGCAAGGTGCAACCACGGCGGAGGCAATCCAAGCGACGCCCGAAGCAATTCGGGCGTTTGCGTTATTCTTGCGGCAACACGGCGACTCGCTCAAGCTAGCGGATACAATGACAACAGTGATTGCCGAGCATGTCATGGAAGGTTCGTGGATCGGCAACGGCGATCCGACATCGGGGTTCACGCCGGATTTTCAACCATTGAGCGCAAAGGATTTGCGCATTTACCTTGAACGATTGACGTGGATGCGCGCCGATTTATTGGAGTTGATCGGCAATGTACCGCGCAAACAATTGCTTGCAGAACCAAAAACTGCCGGGCGCTCGATCTTTGGGATTATTGAACACGCCGCTGAAGCACAGGGTGTTTATCTCCGTTACTTGGTTGGCAAGGTGGACGGACTTGCCGATGCGCTCAAAGCGGTACATGCCAGCCCCGAGACACTGCCGCCAGCACTCACGCGCGTGTGGCAGATTTCTAATTCGCGTTTGGCAAAATTGACCGAGGTTGAACGCACGCGATCTGTTCCGCATGGCCAAGTCACGTGGACGGCGCGGCGGGCATTGCGCCGAATGCTCGAGCACGAATGGGAACACATGTTGGAAATTGCGGCGCGGTTGGGCAAACCGATTGTGTAAGCAAAAACCCAAATCGTTCTTGCGTTCCGCTTGGTTTCGACTATAATGGCAAACGTGTTTTCAAATACGCGTTTGTCATTTGTTATTCTATTCGCGCTGATGTTGATCGGCGCATTTTTTGCTTGGTCGGGCTTGGCGTTGGCGCAATCGCCCACTGTGATTGCCACGCGCACATTATCCACCACGCCATCGTTCACTGCCACGCGCGCGCTTACTGCGACGCAAACTTTGACCTCCACGCGCACTTTGACGCCGACGCTGACTGCAACCTTCATGCCAACACCCGCCGCAACAAGCACTGCCACGCCAACATTTTCCCCAACCGCGACATTATCGCCGACCTTGACGCCAACCCAAACTCCCCTGCCCACGGCGACGCCCATTCGCTATCCACTCTCGATGGATCCAAATGTGTTGTCTATCGAATCATTGCGCGCGCGTCCCTATGGCGGCGGCGGTATCAAGATCACCAAAGTCGTTTTAACCAACGATGCGTTCAAGCAAGTGTTGATCGAATATCCATCCGACGGTTTGAAAATTACCGGCACGATGAACATTCCGCGCGGAGTTGGTCCCTTCCCGGTGGTTGTTCTCGATCACGGCTATTTCAAACCTGCCGAATATAAAACCGGCGATGGCACGCGTCCTGCCGCGGATAGTTTTGCGCGGCATGGCTATCTCACGATTGCGTCCGATTATCGGTGCTATGCCGGATCGCAGTGTGCGGCGAATCCGCTTTACGTGGGTTATGCAATTGACGTGCTGAACCTGATTGCACAATTGCCTTCACTGGGGATTGCGGACACGGCGCGCGTTGGCATCTGGGGACACAGCATGGGCGGTGGGATCACCTTGCGCGTCTTGGCGATCACGGATACGGTCAAGGTTGGTTCGCTCTATGGCGCGTTGAGCGCGGACGACGAAGTGCATTACTGTTGGCTCATCGGTTGCCGCACACCGCTTGCGCCAACGCGTGAGCCGCGCGCCTCGCCGCGTGTCTTGGAAGCCGACCCGGATTTTGTGCAAGGACCGATTGCCACGCCGCAAGCATCTGCGTCCAACGATCCATTAGCGCGCTTGCACGAAATCTTTTTGAAATCGTCGCCGAGTCGCCACTTGAGCGAATTCAACACGCCGCTGATCATTCATCACGGCGAAGCAGATGACATTGTGCCAATTGAATGGTCGATTGGCCTGGCGGACACATTGAATTCGTATGGCAAAACTGCCGTGCTGTACACCTACCCTGGCGAGACGCATATTTTTGCGGGCTGGGGTTGGCAATTGTTTATGGCGCGCACGCTTTCATTCTTTGACGATTATCTCAATCCACGCGATACGCCGATCACGGCGGATAAGCGCGTATTGCAACAAGAACGTTTGGCGGAAGAATCAAGTTATTGATGCGAGAGGACAGGATGGCAGACGAACGAATTGCGGTGGTCACCGGTAGTGCGAAAGGGATCGGGCGTGGCGTTGTGGAACGACTGGCGGCGGATGGATATACGCTGGTGGTGAATTATCAAAAAGATATGGCGGCGGCTCAAGCAACGCTTGCTTTGGCTCAAGCTCATGCACCGCGCTCGGTGAGGATTCAAGCCGATGTTACCACGCCGGATGGCGCGCGGCGTTTGATTGACGAAACACTGGCGGCATTCGGTCGGTTAGATGTGTTAGTCAATAACGTGGGACCCTTCCTCGTCAAATCGGTGATTGATACCGAGATTGACGAATGGCGGCGCGTGGTGGATGGTAATTTGTCGTCCACGTTTTATTGCACCAAATTTGCGCTGAGCGCGATGCGCGCGCAAAAAAACGGGGTTATCATCAACCTGGGTTCACTCAACATCGAGACGACGCGCGGCGCGCCGACGACGGCGGCATACACGGCGGCGAAAACGGGTGTGTTGGTTCTGACGAAATCGGTGGCGCGGAGCGAAGCGCAGTACGGCATTCGGTGCAACCTGGTCAACCCTGGCTTTATCGAAACGTATGCCACGACCGACGCCGACCGGCGCGAACTACCCAACCTGGTGCCACTTGGTTCACTGGGCACTGCGAGCGACATTGCCGAAACCATCGCGTTTCTAGTTTCTGACAAGGCGCGATATATCACCGGCGCTGTATTGAACGTGCATGGCGGGTTGTGGGTTTAACGGAGCAAAATAAAATTTCCAGGTTTCTTAACGAAACCTGGAAATTTTATTTTATGGCACAAATTTATTGGTGTAGGCTTGGGTGAAATCAAAATCGGTTTTGATGAACTCGGCGTCTTTCATGAATTTATAGGACGCCGCCCAGTCAACTGGATCAACCCAGCCCACATGCGGGTTTTTCCAGAGCGGTAAGGTGGCATCGAAAATGGCTTGCGTCATGGCTAGGTTGGTCCCGCCCGCCTCGGGCAAATTGGGCAGGGCAAGGTTCAAGGCGTCTTTCGGGTTGGCAAGCGTGTCTTGGATCGCGCGAGTGAGGGCAACGACCACACCGCGCACAATCAACGGCTTGTCTGTGATCATTTTCTCGTTCGTCACCAAACCAATGCCGACGAGTTTGCTATAATCGCCAACTTGAATAACGTTGATTTCCTTGCCTTGCATTTTTAATTGCACCGGTTCGTTGTTGGTATAGCCTGCCGCCGCATCCACCAGGTTTTGGTTGATCGCGGCGACTTGGGCAAAGGCGACATCTTGTACTTTGACATCGGTATCCTTGAGGTTCGCTTCGTACAAGAGTGCGCGCCACCCCGTATACGTTGCGCCATAAAAACCAGGAATCCCCACTTTTTTACCGGCAAGGTCTTGCGGCGTGACAATGTTTTTTTCTTTCAACGAAAAAATACTGATCGGAAAGGCGTTGTAATAGTTGGCGACATAGACCAGCGGGATGTTTTGCGCGCGCGCTTGCAAGACTTGATCGCCGCCTAGTAACGCAAACTCGGCTTGGTTTGCGCCGACGGCTTTGATGCCTTCGGCTTCAAAGCCCCAGGTGTACTTGACCTTGATCCCGGCTTGCGCGAAATATCCTTTTTTCTCCGCGACGAAAAATGGCGCGAATTGAATGTGCGGCACATAGCCCATCACAATATTGACTTCGGTGAGCGGTGGGGTGGGTTCCGGCGTAGCGGTTTGCGGTGCCGTGGTGGGTGTGGTGGCGCACGCGGCGAGCCAGAAGGCGCTGACCAGCATGATCAAAACAGCGATGCGAGTTTTCATTGAATATTCCTCCGTGATTTTACGACCAGCCGTTCGGTGATTGCGGCAAGCGCGTAAAGACTAATTGCCATTGCCGACATGGTGGCGACTGTGGCGAACATGAGCGGGGTATCCAATTGCCCGCGCGCAAAGTTAAGCAGAAAGCCGAGTCCGCGATCCGCCCACATCAATTCGACGACGACGACGCCGATCACGGCAAGCGTGACACTGACGCGCACGCCGCCGAAAAATACCGGGAGCGCCGCCGGCACTTCGAGCTTGGTGAAAATTTGCCAGCGCGTTGCCGCATACGATTCCAGCAACTGCCGATATTCTTCGCGGACGCCGCGCACTCCAACAATTGTATTGACAAGCATCGGAAAAAATGTGATGAGCGCGGCAATGAGCGCGTTTTGCACGGGCCCCGTGTTAAGCCAGATGAGCAACAGCGGGCCCAGCGCTACAATCGGCACGGCTTGCGTAGCGATTAAATACGGCGAAACAATTTTTTCGAGCAACGGTGATTTTGCCAGCACATAGCCCACGCTGGCGGCAAAGGTGAATGCGACGCTAAAGCCCAGCGCGATCTCAAACAAGGTGATGCCAAGATGACGCGGCAGATTGCCGTTCTGCCAATTCTCGATCAAACTCTGGGCAACGATGCGCGGTGTCGGCAGGATGAATACGGGGTATTGTTTGACCACGATCAAGGTTTCCCACAAAACCAGGAACAAACCGAGCACGAACGGAATTAAGATATATTGAATGTGCGCGCGCACCCAGGATGGAATGTGCATCGCGATGTTCCAATTGCGCGCTGGATGCGCCATAATCTCACGGTTCATTTTGCCCCTGCTTGGCGTAATGCCTGACGGACCTGACGCGCCAGTTCGCCATAGCGCGGCAGATCGCGAATTTCGGCGGGGCGCGGCCGCGGCAGATCGATCTCGATGAGGCGCGCGATCCGCCCCGGACGCGGTGATAGCACGGCAACGCGATCCGACAGCCGCACCGCTTCGCCGACACTGTGCGTGACGAAAATAATCGTGACGCGCATTTTTTCCCAGACACCGAGTAATTCGTTGCCCAGCCGCTCGCGTGTCATTTCGTCGAGCGCGCCGAATGGTTCGTCCATGAGGAGAATGGTTGGGCGGTATGCCAGCGCGCGCGCGATCGCGACTTGTTGTTGCATCCCCACAGACAATTCGCGCGGATAACGCTGGGCAAAATCGCGCAAACGAATCAGATCGAGGAGTTCACTGGCGCGTTGCGCGCGTTCAGGCTTGGGCGTGCCAATGATTTCGAGCGGCAATTCGATATTGTCTGCAATGTTGCGCCATTCCATCAGCGTGGGCGTTTGGAACACAATGCCACATTCGCGCGCGCGGCGCGCCGCGTTCGGCGATTGTCCATCCACCGTAATCCGTCCCGCGCTCGGCGCAAGCAGGTCACCGATCATTTTCAATAGCGTGGACTTGCCGCATCCTGAAGGACCGATGAGCGATAGAAATTCACCCGCCCGCACTTCGAGCGACACATCGCGCAGGGCTAACACGCCCCCGCGCGCGTTGCCATAGTGTTTGCTGACAGATTCAATTTGAATGAGTGGTTGTGTGTTCATTGTTTATTCGTCCCCACCGATCGCGCGCAAAATAAAAATCCCGATTGGCAGGCAACCTTTAGGTTGCCTTGCCACATCGGGGCAGGCGCGCGTGCGCGTGATCGCGCATGACATCACCGCCGCCATGCCGCAAATAAAATCCCGATGTCATCACGATCTTGAGATCGCTCAAAACATCGGGGCATATATGCGAACCATGACCGCACGCGAACGCGCGAACCAATGCATCACCTTCTTCTATCCGGACTGTTACCGTCGGCGTCGGAATTTAACCGACTCATGCCGCGCCTGTTTGCACAGACGCCGCTCGCGGGCTAGACCGCCGATCGGGAATTGTTCTCGAAAGAACTCACCCTGCCCCGAAGGTTTCATATTCAACTTGATCTAGTATAGTCCGATTGGATAAGGTTGTCAAACAATCCGTGCGCCATTTTTTGACAAAGCGACTTGAGCGTGCTATCTTTTCGCTATGCTTCGAACCAATGCGATTTTGCGCACTAAACTGAACCCACCGCGACTGACGCGCTATGCGCTCAGCCGCCCGCGCGTGGATGCGCTCTTGCGCGGCGCGTTGGACTATCGCGTGGCGATTGTGCAAGCCAGCACCGGCTATGGTAAATCCACTGCGCTTGCCAATCTCGTCGAAACGAATGTGCCCTTGTTTTGGTACAGCGCAAGCGAAGGCGACACCGACCCGCAACAATTTCTTGCGCATCTCATCGCCGCGTTTCGCTTGGGTTTACCTGGTTTGAGCGATGCGCCCGCCGCGTTGTTAAATGACGCCGAAATCAACGTGACCCAGATCACGGATGCGCTGATCAATGGGTTGAATGAACAAATCACTGCGCCCGCGTTAATGGTGCTTGACGATTATCATCTCGCCGCGTCGCCGGACGTGGCGGCGCTCCTTGATCACTATCTGACCTTTGCGCCCGCGGATTTGCATACTGTGGTGGCGTCTCGCTATGCGCCGCAATGGGAACACTTGGTTGCGTGGCGCGCGCGTGGTCAGGTCCTCGAAATCAAACGTGACGCGCTCGCGTTCACGCGCGATGAAATTGCCATGCTCTTTCGCGACAAGTTTGCGCTTGATCTCGCGCCGCGCGATGTGGATACGCTGGCTGAAAAAACCGAAGGCTGGCCGATTGCCTTGCAATTAGTGTGGCAAGAACTGCGCGCGAATCCGCAAACGCACATTGCCGATTTGATGGCACATGGCACCGAATCGCTTGACACCTTGTTTGCGTTTCTGGCGCACGATGTGCTGGCGCAACAGCCACGCGACGTGCAAAATTTTCTTGTGCAAACTGCCGCGCTCCAGGAACTCGATGCGGCGGCATGTGCCATCGTCAGCGATGCGCGCGATTGCCGCGCCTTGCTCGCCTACTTGTGCGAACGCGATCTATTTGTGATCGCGCAGGGCGACGCGCATTATCGTTATCACCACTTGTTTCACGATTTTTTGCGCGACCATGCCACGCGGCTGGATGCCGACGCCGTGCGGGCGCGGCATCGGCGCGCGGCAGAATTTTATCGCGCCGCCACAAATTTCGATGAAACAATTTTTCATTATTTGCGCGCCGGGGCGTTTGCAGAAACCACGGCGTTGATCGAACGCATCGGCGAAACCATGTTGCGCGATGGGCGATTGGACACGCTGGCGGCGTGGATTGATGCGATCCCGCCGGAGATGGTCGCGGCACATCCGCTCGTCATGTTTTATCTCGGCGATCTCGCGCGCTTGCGCTCTCGGTTCGAGGATGCGTTGGCGTGGTACGCCCAAGCGGAACGCGTCTGGCGCGCAACGAATGACCTGGCTGGCCTTTCGCGCGCCTTGCGCGGGCAAGCCCTGGTGTATCTCGATACCGTGCGTCCATCGCGCGCGGAAGATTTGCTGGAAGAATCATTGCGGCTCAATGATGGGCTCGACGATCGAGTGGCGCGCGCGCGTTTGCTTGAATTGCTCGCCGAAAATAAATTGAACATGGGCAAAGCGGAGCAAGCGGAGCAGTTGCGCGTGCAGGCGCAGACCTTGCGGCTTGAAGGTCCGAGCGAAGATGTCTTGGGCGTGCGCGTGAAATTGCGCACCGGCCGGCTTGACGCGGCGCGCGAAATTTTGGAAAAATGGGCGCGCGAGGAACGGGGTCAAATTCATCCGCCGCGCGCGCATCGCGAAACGCTCTTGATCCTGGCTTTGATTTACGCGATGCAAGGCCGCGCGGATGATGCGCTCGCCACTGCGCGCGAAGGCGTTGCGCTCGGCTCGCGGCTGGCATCGCCGTTTGTGTCTGCGGTGGGGCTGACGCGGCTGGGTCACGCGCATCAAGTCAATGGTGATCTGCGCGCGGCAATTCAGTGTTACGAAGAAGGAATCGCGATTGGCGATCAGATTGCGGTGCGGCGCACGCGCGCTGAAGCCATGTGGGGCATGACGCGCGCGCATGGCTTCTCCGGCGATCTCGAGTCGGCGCGGCGCGACGCGGCTGAGGGCATCGAGATCGGACGGAGCGCGGGCGATGCGTGGATTGTCGCGTTGGTGCAGATTGCGTTCGGCGCGAGTTTGATCACCGCCCGGCGTGATCGCGAAGCTCTTGAAAGTTTAGGCGATGCGCTTGCGGCAATGCGAGCGTGTGGCGATACGTTTGGGCTTGCGTCGGCGCGCATTTGGTTAGCGCTCGCGCACTGGCATTTGAATCAGCGTGAGCGCGCGCTCGCACACCTCGACGAGGCGCTCGCGCTCGCACAAACACACCATTACGATTATGGATTGACCACGCGCACGATGTTGGGTTTGCATGATGCGCGGGTGATCGTGCCTATTTTGCTCGAAGCGCGGCGACGCGGCAAGCGTGCGGGTTATGTGGCGCGTTTGCTAGCGATAATGGGGCTCGACCAGGTTGGTGCGCATCCGGGGTATCAATTGCGTGTGCAAACGCTGGGCGCATTCCGCGTATGGCGCGGTGAAAGCGAAGTGAGTGCGCGCGAGTGGACGCGCAAAAAAGCGCGGCAGTTGTTGCAACTCTTTGTGACCCAACGCCGACGGGTGATCGAACGTGAGGCGATCTTTGAATTGCTGTACCGCGCTGATACGCCCGAATCTGCGGCGCGTGATTTCAAGGTTGCGCTCAATGCGCTGAACAAGGCGCTCGAGCCGGCACGCGCCGATGCGGAACCAGCGTTTATCGCGCGCGATGAATCGGCGTATGGCTGGCGTGAAGGCGCGGATGTGTGGATTGACGCGGACGAATTCGCGCAGTTGGTTGCGCGTGCGGAAAATTCGGCGGGTGATGCCGCGCTTGAATTGTATCGCCGCGCACTGGCATTGTATCAAGACGATTACTTGCGGGTGGATGCGCCGTATGAGGATTGGGCTATTGCCGAACGCGAGCGTCTACTGGCGATGTATTTGCGCGCGGCGGATCGGCTTGCGGGGGAATTGCTTGGGCGCGGTGCGGCGGATGAGTGTATTGCCTGGTGCGATAAAATTTTGGCGCGCGATCGGTGTTGGGAACATGCGTATCGGATGATGATGCAAGCATATGCGCAACGCGGTGATCGCGCTCAAGCGCGCCGTGTCTTTGATCAATGCGCGCGCGTCCTGCGCGATGATTTGGATGTCGAGCCGAGCGCGGCGACGGTTCAAGTCATGAAACAAATCGTGGGCTAGGTTCAAAAAATTATCGCGCCATCCGGTTGTGCAAGCCGAATGGCGCGAATTGGTTTTGCGAACGAGAGATTCAGTTCGTTGCGCCGATGCGGCGCAATTTTATTTTTCTTGCGCCGGTAAGGGTTCGCGTGGCGGGGCAGATGTGGGCGCGGCAGGTTTGAATGCGCGGGCAACACTTTCGATTGTGCCAGCGACCCAGGCTTGAGCAATCGGTAGTGGATTAAACCGATTCATTCCAACGGGCAGATCGAGTTCTGTTTTTTCACACACGGTAGATTCGTTGACACAATCAATTTCCGGTTTGAGCGCGAGTAATTCGCGCGCGAGGACATCCGCGTCGTGCGTAACGAGTTGATCAATCACACCCATCAATTCGATGGCGCGCGCGATGCGTTTTTCGGTGCGCGCGGCAAGGTCTGCCGCGATGAGATGATGTTCGGCTTTGAGTGCGTTCAGGCGGCGACCGGCTTCGTAGGTTGCGCTGACAATTTCATCACGATTCATCCATCGCGTTTCATAATTCAAAACGTATTTCCAAGATGGCGCAACCAGGTGTTGGCGATGTTCTTCAAGGGTGCGCGCAGACAGACGATACCCGTGCGCGTCGGGATGCTCAAACGCGAGACTGCCCGGGTCAAGGAACGGCGCAAGCGGTGAGATAAATGGCAATAGACGTCCGTCCCCATCGTATCGTGCCAGCAAATCGGCGCAATAATCAATCGTTTGCAAAACCGAGGTGTGAGTTTGCGCGGGAAGCCCGGTCATAAAATATACGTCGAGGCGTTTGCAACCCACCGCGAGCGCAGAGTGCATGGTTTCTTCCATCGCGGCATTGGAATAAAATTTATTGAACGCGTGGCGCACATCGGGATCGTGCGATTCCATTGAAACTTCGAGCACGAAATTGGGCAAGGCGTCGGCAACCTCGCGCATAAATTCGCGTGAAGCGGGCGCGAACAATTCAATCATCACTTGCTCTTGGGTGCCAGCGATGGCGTGCAAAAATCGGCGCGCATACGCCATGCCATTTTGCCGAATGTCGCCCAGGACAAACACAGGTCCGTTGGAAAAGCGCTGAATGGCGCGTACATCGTCCGCGAGTTTTTCCGGTGAGCGAAAAGCCGGGCGCTGGCGGCCCATCACATTTTTGAACGCATCCGCCGAGCCGCCGCACGTGGTGCAATGGTGCGTGCATCCGCGACACGACAAGCCCGCCATAATCGGATAATCGAGCCAGGAAGCGAACGGGAGATAATCGGCGAGTTGGCGATCGCGCATCACCGAACGAAGCACGCGGCTGTAATCGAGCGAGAGGTGATCGAGCGAATCGGGCGAGTAGGTGATGGCGTTGGCGGTTGGTTCGCCATGCGCGTTGCGGTAGGCGAGATTGGGAATTTCGGCGGGCGTTTTCGGCGCGGTGCGGTCGCCGCGCAAATAAGCCATCAATAGGCGCAGAGGTTCTTCGGTCGAGTCGCCGCGCAAAACGTAATCCACTTCTGGGCGCGCGAGCAATTGCGCGTGATAGTACGATGAGGAAAAGCCGCCGAAAATAATTGGTGTGTCGGGGTGATATTTTTTGACGAGCCGCGCGATCTCGATTGCGCCGTGCGCGTGCGGCAACCAATGGAGATCGATCGCAAACGCGCGCGCGTCGAGCGCGGCGATCATTTTTTCGGCGTCAAAATTTTTATCGCGCAACATGCGCACTGCAAGATTGATGATGCGGGTACGCATGCCGTGACGTTCCAAATAATCGGTTAGGGTCGTAAACCCGATGGGGTACATTTCAAAGACAGGCGTGGAGGGAACCAAGTCGCTGATCGGTCCGTACAAAATAGTTTTTTCGCGAAAGTCGTAAACGCTGGGTGCGTGCAAGAAAATCAGATCAATATTGCTCATCGGTTCACCTGCGCCAAAACAATTCGTAAAAATAAACGTCCTTGTCGAATCGGCCGGTTCACGACCGTCCGCGACAAGGACGTTTAAGGAAGGAGGGAAGAGTCCGCGAGGGCCGCACCGCCCTTGGACTCCATATCCCAGTCTATCCAGTCCAAGTCCAAGACGGGTCAAAAGCGAGTCAAAGCTCTGTGCCGATTCTCACTTTATGATCTCACGCTTGGTTTTCGTTCTTGCGATAAAGCTTGGCGCGCGCACTTTTGCCAATTAAAACGACTTGTGCTAGAATAGCCGCCGTTCGTAACAATTCGTTTGATATTTTTCACGAGTGTGGAGGACGCGTGCTCAACATTGTTGGAAAGCGTTATTGGTATTTTGGCTTGTCGCTACTAGTGATTGTTCCTGGTTTAATTGCGATGGGAATGACATGGGCGCAAACCGGTCAGCCTTTTAAATTGGCGATTGATTTTACGGGCGGCACGTTGCTTGAACTGAAATTCGCCAAAGCACAGCCGTTTCAAACGGATGATGTGGTCAAGTTGTTTGCCGCCGTGGGCATGGGTTCGAATGATGTGCATGTGCAACCCTCGGGCAATGACTCGCTGATCATTCGCACCAAAGAAATGGACACCGCGACCAAGCTCAAGATGGAAGATCTGTTGCGTGCCAAATACGGCGACTTTACGGAGCAACGCGCCGACACGGTGGGTCCCGCAATTGGCGCTGAAGTAACGCAACGCGCCGCGGTGGCAGTTACGCTTGCCGCGATTGGTATCTTGCTGTATATCACCTGGGCGTTTCGCAAAGTGCCGCAACCGTTCCGCTATGGCGTGTGTGCCATTATTGCGATGGTTCACGATGTGTTGGTGGTTCTGGGGAGCGCCGCGATCTTTGGCTTGATCTTTGGCTGGGAAGTGGACTCGCTTTACCTGACGGCACTGCTCACGGTCATTGGCTTTTCCGTGCACGATACGATTGTTGTGTTTGACCGCATCCGCGAAAATATGGGACGGATGCGCGGGATCAAGTTTGAAGACGTGGTCAACCACAGTATCTTGCAAACGCTGGATCGTTCGATCAATACTCAGTTGACCGTGTTGTTCACGCTCGCCGCGTTGATGCTGTTCGGCGGGATCACCATTCAACATTTCGTTGCAACTTTGTTCATCGGGATTTTGAGCGGCTCGTACTCGTCGATCTTTAACGCCGCTCCGTTGTTGGTTGTGTGGGAGAATGGCGAGGTTGGCAAGTTCTTTAACCGCTCGCGCAAGCCGAGTCAAGCCACCGCCTAAATTGAGTTTGCGGATCACGCCGCGCGCAGAAATGCGCGCGGTTTTTTTGCGCACGGCGGATCGGTCCAGTTTCTCGTCGCCCGATTCCTTTGGGTAACGGTCGCGGCAACTGCGGTTGGGTTACTTGCCACTTGGCTAGGGCTTGTGGTAAGATACGCGGGATGAGAAATTTACTGACAGTGCGTAACGCGCGTGCAGAGGACAAGGACGCCGTGCTCGCGTTTTGCCAAAACACATTTTCGTGGGGCGATTACATTACAGACGTGTACGATGATTGGCTCGCGGATGCCGCTGGACGGTTGATCGTCGGCGTGTTTGCCGATCAGCCAGTCGGGGTGGTGCATGTTGGGTTTAGCGGCCAAGTCGGTTGGATGGAAGGGATGCGCGTGCATCCAGATTTTCGTCAGCAGGGTGTCGCGAGCGCAATGGACGCGCAAGCCCGCACCTTCGCGCGCGCGCAAGGTTGCCATGTTGCGCGCTTGGCAACGAGCGTGAAAAATAGCGCCGCGCAAAAAGCCATTGCGACGTTTGGCTATCAAACCATTGCGCGTTTTAATGAATGGGGAGCGGATGCCACTGCGGTTGATTTTTCTCGTGCGCGTGTGGCAGTCCTCAACGATCTGCCGACGATACTCGCGCAATGGCAATCATCAGACAAGGTGCGTACCAGCCATGCGCTCATACCCACCCGGCATTGGCGCTGGCTTGCATTCGATCGCGCGCGTCTAGAGGCGCACATCCGCGCGGGCGAAGTGCGTGGCGCGCCCAATGGATTTGCCGTGGTACCGACGTTCGAAGGCGCGGATAGCGGATTAGGTCTGTTCGCCCTGGTCGGCGATGATGTGACCTTGCGCGATCTCGCGCTCGCTGTGCGCGGCGAAGCGCATGAACGAGGGTATGCGCGTGTGAGCGCAATCTTGATTGATCAGCCCGCGCTGAACGCCGCGATGGAACACGCCGATTATCAACGCGATGGCGGAATGTTGATTGGCGAACAATTACTCTAAATTGGATTGAACAATTCGGATGACGATGGACAAGACTAGAATTTTTATTGCGTTCGGCTTTCTTGCGGCGCTCGCATTCTTTAGCGCATGTACGCCAATGCCGATTCCAACAGTGCGCGCGGCAACGCCAGTGCCAACGGCGAAACCGATCACTCCAACGATGACGCCAACTCTAACGCCAGTGCCGCTAAACACATTGGCGCCAACTGCAACCAATATCCCGACGAACACGCCAACGATTTTGCCGACGCTGACCGTTGCACCCATTACGTATGAGCATAGCGCGCGCGCATTGTTGCTCGAAGCGGATGTGTGGAACGATACCGCCGCGATGCCGCATGACGCGCATGTTCCTGGATTTCGTTTGTACGGCGACGGCTTGGTTGTGTTTGCCGGAGCGCCGGCGTCGCTTACCTCTGGTTTCGATGCGGCGGTGCGGGTCGGGCGACTATCGGACGCGGATATTCAAACATTGCTTGCCGCGCTAACTCAACTCGGATTTTTTAATTTGAACGATGCCTACGAGCCGCGCCCCAAACCAACCGATCAGCCGACGGCGACGATCACGGTGTATACGACCAAAGCGAAAACCGTGCGCGTCTATGCGCCCGATGATCCCCGCGCGCCGCAATCATTCACCGCCGCGTTCAAGCGCGTGATGCAAGCAATTCCGACTGACGCGCAAACATTTACGCCGACGGACGGATATTTGCTCGCGACGGATGCCGGTGGGGTCAATAATGTGCCGGCGAAAGAAACGCTGGGCGATTGGAGTAACCTGGGCGTGCGGCTTGCGGATGCGACGGATGGCGTCACGGTCAGCGGCGCGACATTCGCGCAGATTGTTGCGTTGCGGGCGAGCAAGCCCACCGTCGGTTTATATCGCGAAGGGAGTGCGGTGTATCGCGTGCGCTTTGCGCCCAACCTGCCGCGCGCAGTCCACTTGACCGATTGGGTCGGTATGATTGTCAGCGCGCCGCGCGAATTTGAAGGCCGCGCGTTTGATCTGATCGGATATTATCGCGGCGGCAATTTGTATGGCGAAGCGCGCGGCACGCCGTTCACTAAAAATGATTGGGTCTTGCTGGATGCCAGCGGCGCGATCTTTGTCACCGGCGTTGCTCCGCAAGGACTTGACCTGGGCTCGCGCGCCGATGCGTGGAGCATGGTGCGAGTGCGCGCCATCGTCGTTTATGCGCGTAATGGCACCAGTTACCTCGAAGCCAAGCGGGTGGATAATGTGAATCAAACCACGCCGAGCCTGGTCGCCACGCCAACGCTCACCGCCACACCGATTGCCATCACGACGGCGGACGCGGCGATTGCGTTGATCAAAGTGCGTTATCCCGATGTCGCTAAAATCCAAAAAGCGCAAACCGGGTTACTGGGTAGTGCAACCGACATCAAAGTGTTTGATCGCGGCGAGGGCTGGGAATTGGCGTTTGTTGATGGTTCCGGCGATTGTCCCGCGGGTTGCATCAATAATCACTATACCTATTTTTCGGTAAGCAAAACCGGGCGCGTGACCAAAGTGGGCGAATATACGCGGACGTTCAACGCAACAACCAACACATACGATACGAGCGGCACCCCGTTTTGGGGCGTGCCGAAATGATCATCGCGCGGGCAAACGCCGCCGATTAAAAATCGGTGGCTCACGTAGGCAAAAATCGGTTCTAGCCAATTCGCTTCGCGCAACTCGGTGAACCGAGTTTTCATCTTTTGTGCCATCGTTTTCAAACGATGGCGCTCAAGCTCAGAAACGATCCAAAACTTTGACTGCGTTGCAAATTTTCTAGATTGACGCTAGAATAGCGCGGCATGAAAACAAAACCAATTCGAATGGTTTGCGCCGGTTTGTTCTTGGTCATTTTATTTTTGGAATCGAATGGGTTGACCGTGCGCGCGCAAGCGCCGAACATGGCGGCTGAAATTGCGGCACAGATCAATCACGAACGGATCACGCGCGGCTTGGCGCCGCTTGCGCTGAACGCGAAATTGACAGCCGCCGCGCAAGCGCACGCAGATGATATTGGTCGCACCACGCGCTATAGCCACACCGGTTCCGATGGCTCGACCGCGCCGGATCGCATCGCGCGCGCGGGCTATGGCAAATACAGTTGGGGGATGCGTGTCGGCGAAAATTGGGCGTGGTATCACTCGGTGGCAGATGCGATGACGGCATGGATGGGTAGCGCACCGCATCGCGGTAACATTTTGCATACGCTCTATCGTGAATTTGGGATTGGCGTTGCGCCAACAGCGCTGGGTGGATTCGTCTACGTGGTTGATTTCGGCGCACAGCCAAACGCGTTGCCGATATTTATCAACGATGGGGCTGGTGAAACACGCGCCACGAATGTGACGCTCACCTTGAGCGCAGAAGACGTAATGCCCATGGGTGATGGTCAAGCGCTGGGTCGCCCAGTTGAAATGCAAATTTCAAACGCGGCGAATTTTGCGGGCGCAACTTGGCAGACCTACGCGGCGCACGCCAATTGGAACTTGACGCCTGGCGGCGGTGTCAAAACCGTGTTCGTGAAATATCGTGACGCCAAGAACCGCACGGCAACCGCGAGCGATTCGATTACGCTAATTGCGCCCGTTACCCTGACCGCTACGCCGACAATCAAGCCGACGCGCACGATCACACGCACACCGCGTCCAACGCAAACGGCAACGGCGACGCAAACTCCAATTGTTTTACCCACGGCGACAGCAACCGAGACGCCGACGATCACGCCCACTGAAATCTTATTGCCAACACTTGCCGCCACACAAACCGTGACCCCAACGCTTGCGCTCGCGTCCCCAGTGACGACTAGCATGAGCATCGCCGGGTTCGCGCAAGTGACTCGTCCTATCGCGCTGGGTATGTTGGGCATAGGCGGCTTGCTCGGCGCGTTCGCGCTTGGTAAAAAGCTTTTCCAGCGGTGAGGTTTATTTTTTGATTCGACGCTTGCTTTTGACCTGGTTCTTACCCGGCATAGGACTGGTGTTTTTACTTGGCGCGTGTGAGGCGATGCCCTCGTCAGCGTCCGCGAGTTCGGCGCGCGTGGCGACGCTTGCGCCAATTAGCAACCTGGGGGATGCGGCGCAATTGAGCGTTGATCAAATCAATGTCGAGCGCGCGCAACGCGGTTTGCTGTTACTCCGCTCGGATCCAAGCCTGGTTCAAATTGCCAATGCGCGAAGTGCGGATATGATCGCGCGCAATTATTTTAGCCATTATGATCCCCAAACCGGCGCGCAAGCGCTGTTGCCGATTTTGCGTGCCGTGAACCTGGCATACCATTATGCGGGTGAAAATATCGCCGAAATCAAAAACGATGCGAGCTGGGTGCCGGGGTGGTTGACGGTGCAAGCGCGGTATAGCGCGAGTGACCTGGCGAACGAATTTGTGCGGGGCTGGCTCAATAGCCCCGATCACCGCGCCAATATGTTGAGCATTCATTATCGGCGCACGGGCATGGCGTTGGCAGTCACCGCCGATGGCCGGCGGATCGTGGCGACGCAAGTGTTTGCGGATTAGGAGGCTGGCTTACGGAAGCATCAACCATGACGGAACGCGTTTTGACCTACGCCGCGGAATTGACGCGCGAGCAACAATCCGTGCTCGCGGATCTCGCGACGCGGCTGGATGCCAACCTGACGCAAGTGAGCGCCGACTGGGCGCAGGCATATCGTGCGGCGCTCACTGAAGCGGGGCTAGTTGCGGCGGGCGGCGCACAGAACGATCAAACCGATCTGGCGCGCACGGTATTTGGCGCGCTTCGCCAGAGAAAATTGGGCGATGCTTTGGCGGGTGTGTTTGCGTGGAGCCGTACGCTCGCCCTGGATGGCATGCCGTATGATCGCGCCATTCCATTGCTCCATGCCGATCAACACAGTCTGATGCCGCACGTGTTGGCGGTCTATCGCGACGCGCCTGAAATGCCGCTCGTGCTTGACGCGCTCGACGATTGGTTTGCCGGCGCGGCGAATGTGATTGGCGCGGCGTATCTTGACGCGGCGCAAACGCGCAGTGCCGATGGGGCGCGCTTGAATGTGCTGGGGCAACTGGCGGGTGGCACGGCGCACGCGCTCAACAATCTGCTGACGGCGATCTTGGGACAGACGCAACTCTTGATCGAAAGCGCGCCGAATGATGAAATCCGCGATGAACTGGAGCAAGTGCAACGAACCGCGGCGCATGGGGTTCGCGTGGTGCGCCGGTTGCAAGAGTTTACGCGCCCGCTGAGCGCGGACCCGGCACCACGCGCGGAAGTCAATGCGTTACTGCGCGATGCGGCAGAGATTACGCGGTTTCTCTGGCGCGATCAAGCCGAAGTGTTGGGCGTTGTGGTGGATGTCGTCAAAGATTTCGCCGATGTGCCGCCGGTGCGCGCGCGTCCGGCGGAATTGCGCCAGGTGTTTGTCGCGCTAATTTTGAATGCGGTCGAGGCGATGCCGCAAGGCGGGTTGATCACGTTGCGGACTGAACGCAAAGGCGAAACGGTGCTCGTGTCCATCATGGATCGCGGCGACGGCATTGCCGAGGGCGTACGCGCGCGCATGTTCGAGCCGTTCTTTACGACCAAGGGGTTGCCGCATTTGGGTTTGGGTCTGAGCACCGCCGCAAACATGATCGCCGCGTCGGGCGGCACCTTGACCGTGGCAAGCCAAGCGGGGCGCGGTTCCACGCTGATTTTGACCCTGCCGCTTGCGCCGCGCGCAAGTGCGGGAGAGGGAGTGAAACGCATGAGCGCATCGCGAGCCGCACGAATTCTAGTAATTGATAACGAAGCGTCTGTGCGCGATTTGTTAGCGCGCTTACTCAAATTGCACGGACACACGGTCGCCTCCGCCGAAGATGGCATGGAAGGCATTGCCGCGTTCAAACGCGAGCCATTTGATTTGGTGTTGACCGATTTGGGCATGCCGGAACTCTCTGGTTGGGATGTGGCACGCGAAATCAAAAAACTGTCGCCGCAGGTTCCGATTGCACTGACGACTGGTTGGCCCATTGATCTCGAGCCGCATGAATTGCAAGCGCGCGGGATTGATCAAGTTGTGAGCAAGCCGTTCGATATTCCCAAACTGATGGCGCTCATTGACGCGGCGTTGGCTTAGCGCCGTAAGCGTCGCGTCCGCAAAATAAAACCCAGGTTCCTCCGAGGAACCTGGGTTTTATTTTGCCATCGTTTAGCGATATGCTATCAGCCCCAGGATCGCCGCGCCAAGAATAATAAAAACGGGATTGATCTCGGTGAATGTGAGCAAACCAAATGACGCAAGCGCGATGAGCGCCTTGTCCCAGCCGTCAATCAGCGCGTTGCCCCAGCCCAGTTTCTTTGCGCCAAATACCGAAGCCGCCATGTCGAACGCAGTCCACAGTAGCAAGCCGATGACAACCGGACGCACGGCAGTCAACATTGCTTTGATGGCGGGCAAATCTTTGACGCCGAAAAACGCGACGATCATAATGAGCATTAAAATCGTTGTAGGTAAGACGGTGCCACCCGCGGCGGCAATCGCGCCCCAGACGCCGGCGAGTTTATAGCCAACATACGCCGACACTTGCGGCGCAATCGGTCCGGGCAGTGCGTTACCCAGAGCGACGGCATCCGCAAATTCCGCCGAGGTGGTCCACCCCGCGCCGACACATTCGCGTTGCATCAATGCGAGTGACGCGGGTCCGCCGCCCCACGAAAACAAGGCGACGCGGCTAAATAAAACGAAAATGTCCCAGAGCATCATGGTTCCTCCATTGGATTGGTAATTGCTGAACCGGGCTAGGTTTTCTAATTTCCCAGCTCTGAAATCAAGTCTTTACGCTCAATCAATTCCACCGCGCGCGCAATGTCATTCGCCAAAATGCGATCCCGATCCAGGAACGGAATCGTTTGGCGGATGCGCGTGTGCGCGGCGCGCGTGCCTTGCCCTAACATTTCGACGCCGCGCCCCAGGTTTTTCAAACGCAGATCAATGCCTTGCGCCCCGGCGATCAACTCAATGGCGAGGATGTGCGTGGTGTTCCAAACGATCTCGCGCGTGTGGCGCGCGGCGTTCGTGGACATGGACACATGGTCTTCCTGGTTTGCGCTTGTTGGGATTGAATCCACGCTGTCGGGATGCGCGAGCGTCTTGTTATCGGACACGAGTGCGGCGGCGGTGACTTGTGCCATCATCAAGCCGCTGTTTGCGCCGCCGCCTTCCACCAGCATCATCGGCAAGCCGTCCGAGAGGTGTGCGCTCGTCAAGCGAAACGTGCGGCGTTCGGCGATACTGCCGATTTCGGCAACGGCGAGCGCGAGCAGGTTCATCGCAAATGCCACGCCTTCGCCGTGAAAGTTGCCACCCGACCGCGATTTATTTTCCGTTTCGATGTCGAGAAAGATGAGCGGGTTGTCGGTCGCCGCGTTGATCTCTTCGTTGATGATGCGGCGCGCATATTCGGTGGCATCGCGCGCCGCGCCGATGACCTGGGGCGCACAGCGAAACGAATAGGCGTCTTGCACCTTGTTTGTTGAATCGAGCAGGCGACTGCCCGCGATCAGCGCGCGGATATTTTGCGCGGTGGCGAGTTGTCCGCGATGCCCTGCCGCGCGGTGGATGCGTTCGTCGAATGGCGATGAGCGCCCGACGATCGCTTCGAGCGAAAGCGCAAGCGTGAGGTCGGCATGACGCGCAAGATTTTCGGCGTCGGCAATCGCCAGCGCGGCAATGGCGGCGGACACGGTTGCGCCGTTGTTCAACGCGAGACCTTCCTTCGCCTGCAATTCGAGGCGTGGAATTCCGGCAAGCTCCATTGCGCGTTTGCCGCTCATGCGGTCGCCGCGAAAAATCGCTTCGCCGGATTCGTCGTCGCGATCTTGAGCATCACGCGACAAGACAAGCGCCAAGTGCGATAGCGGTGCGAGATCGCCGGACGCGCCGACGGAACCTTTCGCGGGAATGAGTGGATGCACGCCACGATTCAACATTTCGATCAGGGTTTCGATGACGATGGCGCGCACGCCGGAAAATCCCTTGGCGAGTGTGTTGGCGCGAATCGCCATCGTTGCGCGCGCGATTTCTTCTGCGAGCGGTTCGCCGACTGCCGCGCTGTGGCTCAGGATCAAGTTGCGCATCAAGCGCGCGGATTGATCGGCGCGAATGGGTACGTTGGCAAAGACGCCAAAGCCTGTGTTGATGCCATACACCGGAGTGCCGCGCGCGAGCAAATCATCCACCCATGCGCGCGATGCGTTGATGCGCGGGCGCGCGGAATCTGCCAGCGCAACAGGTTCGGCGCGGCGCGCAATGGCCGCCACGTTGTCCAGTGTGAGTTGTTCACCGTCAAGAAAAATCATTTGGAATGCCTCGCTGTGATTTGCAAAAAGACCTGACAGGTTGATCTGTCAGGTCTCGTGTGTTGCCCCCGGCGAGACTCGAACTCGCAACCGACTGCTTAGAAGGCAGGCGCTCTATCCACTTGAGCTACGGGGGCGAATGCTTGATATTTTACTATGAAATGCGGCATGGGTCAAAGTGCTTGTCTGGGTCTGGTATTTTTCAGAAAGGTTGCGGTTTCGCGCGGTGAATGCAAGTGCACAACCGCCAGGTGCGCGGATTCTGGTTTGAGCAATAGTGTGGGATATTCGCGGCGATGGCGCGGTTGACTTGTGAGCGCCCATAGGAAAATTGATTCGCGGCTAAAGAATGCGTCGCGCATCCTTTCATGGTTGCCGCTCCATAATTCTTCGCGAGTTACGATTCGCTTGAGGGTGCGTTTGCCGAGCCGCCACAGGACAAGATACAGCGGATAATCCAGCCAGATGATCGTATCCGCGCGTGCCCAAATGAGATCGCGCGCTTTGCTATAGTTGCCATCTACAACCCAGGATTCGCCGCGCAACGCTTGCTCAACGCGCGCGCGAAAAATATCGGAGGGCGCTTCGGTCCAGTTCGGTTCCCAATGCAAGGCATCGAGTTCAATGTGCGGATAATTGAGGCGTGATGCGATCTGCGCGGCGAGGGTTGTTTTGCCGGAACCACTTGTGCCGATGATGTGGATGCGTTGCCCAACGTTGGGATTGGCGTGATCGTCTGTGTTACGATCAATGTTCGACGCAATGGTCATGGACTCCTTGCCGCGCCAGAAAATAAATGGCGCGATGTGAGGCGATTATACGCATAAAGCGCGCCAGAGCCAAAATAGATCATTCCAAAATAAAATCGCCGCCCAGAGACATCTGGACGGCGATTTTGTGTTGGGCGATGATTGTCCCGGTTGTAGAGACGTAGCACTGCGATGTCTCTACAATGTGTGATTACCGTCCCAGCATCCTCCTCAGCCACGCGCCCGGGTCAAACGCCGGCGCGCTCGCCTTGAACGACGAGAGCGTGACGGCGGTGGGATTGCCAGGTCCGCCGCCGACGACGAACGGCGAGAACGAGGTAAAGGCATAGCCGGTAAGTTTAACCCAGGTATAGTTGCCGCTGGCGCCTTCGGTGTAATTGCCCGCCAAGCGTTCCCAGGTAGTATTGTTCTTGCAGTGATAGAGTGCCAGGTTGCTCGTGTTGCCATTCGCTTCGCTGTTGGACGCGCCAGAGTAAAAGTAGAGCGTAAGCGTGGCGGTCACGTTAGCGCTGTTGCCTGTTGGCGCAATGTCATAGTAGCGTTTGGTGGGTGTGCCGCCGAGTGTGGTTGAGCCGCACGCCGAGCCAGCGGTTGTCGCGTTGGCATTGATCTGGATAGTGGTACTGCCCATTGCCGTGCCGCCCGTTTGCGTGATCACGGCAGACGATTGTCCAATGCCATCTTTGAAGGTAAAGGGTGTGTTGAGCGCGATGGTTTGTGCGGGCGCAAGTCGTTTGACGATTCCGGCATTTGTGGTTGTGCCGCTGGCGGTTACGACGGAACTGCCCACGTCGAGGATTGTCCCGCTGTTCACGGTGAGATTGTTGAACGTGGTATTGCCCGTCAAGGTTTGCGTGCCGCTTCCGTTGAACGTGACCGTGCCATTTTGCGGTGTGAACGTGCCACTGTTGGTGAAATTGCCGTAGGCAAACAGATTATAGTTGCTCGCAGACACATCGAGCGTTGCGCCGCTGTTGATGGTCACATCGCCTCGAAAGCTGATGCCGCTGGTGAGTGTCTTGGTCCCGCCGGACACGATCAGATTGCCCCAGTTGCTTGAAAGTGCAGGGATAGACTGTGTCGTGCCGTTGAGGGTTACAGTGGAGGTGGTACCGAGTGATCGGGTAGGGTAGCCAGTTGGTATAGTGTTGCCGCCGCCGATGGTTATGCTCGCGCCGTTGCTAACGGAAAACACCCCGCCACTTTGTCCATTGGCGAGGAACGTCCCCAGGTCAAATGTGCCAGAGGTGATGCTCAATCCCGCGCCGACGGTCTGACTCGCCAAGAGCGTGACTGAGCCACCGCTCGTCTTGCTGATCGTCAGGTTGTAGAACGTGTTGGCATCCGAGAGTGTCTTTGCTCCCGTGCCGTTGAACGTGACCGTGCCGCTATTGTGCGTGAACGTGCCGAGGTTGCTCCAATCGTAAGGCGCGTAGATGTTTGCGCTGGCGACAGGTTTGAGAATGCCGTTGACGGCGATGCGCACACCGCCCAAACTCGAACCGGTGGCAGGGCTGAATTGTCCATCCGTCACATCCATCCAGTTGGTCACTGTGATTGCCGAACT
>JBBIUF010000046.1:0-32874 GCA_037440365.1 Chloroflexota bacterium | reverse complement strand
CTTCGCGGCATGGGGTGCATTTGCCGCACGACTCGTGTTCGAAAAAGTGGAGCATCTTTTTCGCCGCCCACACGACGCACGTATCTTCGTCCAAGACAATCACCGAGGCAGACCCCAGAAGCGAACCAAAGGGTTGCAACGCTTCAAAATCAAGTTTGACATCCAGCACCGCTTCGTTCACAAGCGGACTCACCATCGGGCCACTTGCGCCTGCTGGCAAAATTGCTTTCAATTTTTTCCCGTTGCGAATGCCGCCGCCCAGATCGTAAATCAATTCGCGGAACGTGATACCGCCAAATGGCGCTTCATAATTGCCGGGACGATTCACATGCCCGCTCAGGCAAAAGACTTTCGGTCCGGTGGATTTCGGCGTGCCAATCTTCGCGTACCATTCCGCGCCGCGTTCGATAATGATTGGTACGTTCGCCAAAGTTTCGACATTGTTGATCACGGTTGGTTTGTTATAGAGACCCACCGCGGCAGGGAACGGCGGCTTGACACGCGGCTGTCCGCGTTTGCCTTCGAGCGCTTCGAGCAGAGCCGTTTCTTCGCCGCAGATGTATGCGCCTGCGCCGCGATGCACCGTGATCGTCAAATTGAAATCCGAGCCGTAGATATTTTTTCCGAGGTGGCCGCGCGCTTCGGCATCCGCAATCGCTTTTTCCAAACATTGCGCCGCGTATGGAAACTCGCCGCGGATAAACACAAACGCGTGATTGCATTGAATCGCATACGACGCAAGCGCCATGCCTTCGATAAACTGGTGCGGATTGCGCTCCATCATCTGGCGGTCTTTGAACGTCCCTGGTTCCGACTCATCCGCGTTTGCGACGAGGTAACGCGGGAATACGCCTTTGGGCAGAAAACTCCATTTCACGCCAGCGGGAAAACCGGCGCCGCCGCGCCCGCGCAAACCCGACGCTTTCACCACATCAATCACTTGATCCGGCGTCATTTCCTTGACCGCTTTGCGCAGTGCCTGATACCCACCGTGCTGTTCATACACAGACAGGTCGGCAAGCTTTTCAATATCGAGATCGCGAAGAATGAGATGTTCCATGTTTGATTTCCGATTTACGATTTATGGTTTATGATTTCAGCCGCCCCTTCACAAAATCTGAAAGCATAAATCTAAAATCCGCAATTACCGATCCACATCCCCCAACACAATATCCGTCATCGCAATAATCCCAACCAGGTCGGCGAGGTAATAGCCCTTGGCGATCATCGGCAGAGTTTGCAGATTCGCAAACGAGGGTGTGCGCACGTGCACTCGATGCGGATGATTCGTGCCGTCGCTCGACACGAGGATGCCCAATTCGCCGCGCGGCGATTCGACCGCCGCATACGCATAACCGATCGGCGGCGCGAATCCTTCCGTCCACAATTTGAAATGATGGATCAAACTTTCCATGGACGTTTGCAATTCTTGTTTGGGCGGCGGCGCAACCTTGCGATTGCTCGTAATGTGCGGCTGACCCTTGGTCTTGGTTAATTTGGCAAGCGCCTGATCGATGATGCGAATACTTTGCCGCAT
Source organism: Chloroflexota bacterium (assembly GCA_037440365.1). Lineage (GTDB taxonomy): Bacteria > Chloroflexota > Anaerolineae > UBA4142 > UBA4142 > JBBIUF01. Next base: position 31,337 of record JBBIUF010000046.1, on the reverse strand, counting down.
CTCTTCCATCCGCATATAGTAACATTCCAGCACATCCGCTTTGGCGCGCGTACCGACCGGCACATCGAATTCGTACTGCTCATAGCCCGAGTACGGACGCGCCTTGCGCAAGTCCCAATTGACGCCAGCCGCGCGCAACATCGGTCCCGTGACACCATACGCCAGCGCGTCTTCTTTGGTGTACTCGGCAATGCCGCGCGTGCGCGTGAGCCAGATTGGATTCTTGTTGAGCAGGTCTTCGTATTCTTTCAAACGCGGCGGCAACATGTTGATGAAATTGCGCACGGCGGCAGAGAAACCTTCCGGCACATCTTGCGCGAGCCCGCCAAAGCGAAAATACGACGTCATCATCCGCGCGCCGGTCACCATCTCGAAAATATCCAGCGCCGCTTCACGCTCGCGGAACGCATACGTCATCACCGTCACCGCGCCAATATCCATTGCCTGCGAGCCAACCGCAACCAGGTGCGATTGAATGCGTTGCACTTCGCACATGATCACTCGCACAATCTGCGCGCGCTCCGGCACAGCCACATCCATCAATTTTTCAACGGCGAGACAATAGACCAGGTTGTTGAACAACGTCGAAAGATAGTCCATTCGATCGAACAGCGGAATTGCCTTCTGATATGTTTTGTTCTCGACGTTTTTCTCGATACCCGTATGCAAATAACCCACGTCGGGCATTGCGTTGATAATGCGTTCGCCATCAATTTCAAGCGCGACGCGCAAGACCCCGTGCGTGGACGGGTGATGCGGACCCATGTTGATCAACAAGGTCTCGGAATCCGTTGCTTCCCAGGGAGTTTTCGGATCCGGCAAGCCGATGGGAATTTCGACTGCCGTGCCGCGCACGCTTCCGATCAATTCGCGCGCTTGAGGCGGCACAACCGCGCTCGGTTTGTCCGGCTGAATTTCGGCAAACGTATGCGTAAACTCGACCGGTTCATAGCCCAGTGGATAATCCTTGCGGAGCGGATGCCCGGTGTCGTAATCGGGCAAGAGGATGCGATGCAGAAACGGGTGGTCAGTGAACGTGATGCCAAACAGATCATACACTTCGCGTTCGTAAAAATTTGCGCCGACCCAGACCGGCGTAATCGAAGGCACATTCGCATCGGCGTCGGAAACACGGACGCGCAAACGCAGGCGCACATTGTTTGCCAGCGACTGGATCAGATATAAAATATCAAAGCGCGGCTCGCGCGGCAACCAATCCAGCGCAGTGACATCGAGAAGCATCACAAAGCGCAACGCGGGATCATCCCGGAGGAATCGCGCCACGTCGCGCAAGGCTTCGCGCGGCAACGTAATGGTTGTGTCGCCGCAAAATTCATACACAGCGGCGATGGCATTTGGAAAACGTTCACGCAATGTAGAGAGAATAGTTTCAATGGTCATTCGCAAAACCTGTGATCGGCAAACTAATTTTACCCGCGCAAGCCAAAGCCTTCGATCCGAATTTGACCTTTGGGCTGACCGTTCTTGATTTTTTCATGGAGCAGCATAATGCCATCCATCAACGCTTCAGGGCGCGGCGGGCAACCGGCAACATAGACATCCACCGGAATGATCTCGTCCACACCTTGCAGGATTGCATAATTGTTATACACGCCGCCGCACGCCGCGCAATCGCCCATTGCGATCACCCACTTGGGTTCCATCATTTGATCGTAGAGTTGGCGCACCACCGGAGCCATCTTGCGCGACACGCGCCCCGCGACGAACATTAGATCGGCTTGGCGCGGCGACGCGCGATAGACTTCCATTCCAAAGCGCGACAGATCGAAACGCGGCATATAGACTGCCATCATTTCGATCGCGCAACACGCGAGACCGAACAACAGGGGCCACATCGAACCGGTGCGCGCCCAGCGCACCACGTCATCAAGTTTAGCAAACACCACTCCCGGCTGTCCCGATTTTGCTTCGGGGGTTGCCGTTGCAGTTGGAATATCATTCGCTTTGATTACTTGAGCGCTCATTTGTCTCCGCTCCTTTATGTTTCTCACACCCAGTGATTATAGCACACGTTCTTTATATCACAAAGTTATTCAGTGCAAATAAAATATTTAAGGATGATGTTAGAACATTACAAAAGAGACGTTGCTTGGCAACGTCTCGGCGGTTAAACACCATGTTTTTCTAACGGCGCATTCGGACGCGCGAGCAACTCGCTCGCAACCTGCATCAGCGTGGGCGGATGCATTAACATGTTCGCGTAACTCGCATTCGCCATTGGACAAGCGCACTCACCTGCGGAGATACTGCGCCGCAAATTTTTCATCGAGCCAACTTGCTCGAACCAAATCGGTTTCAAATCATAATTTGTTTGGCGCACGTTGCCGACCGGTTCGGCGCGAATGCAACACGACCATACGTCGCCGTTCGGCGCAATGTGTCCGCTCGCCCAGCCCGCAAAGCACGGGATGATCTGGCGTTGTTCGATCAGCGTGCGCTTTGCCATTTGATAATAACGCGCACGAAACGATTGCGTGATGCGCGCGAATCCGCGCGCGGGTGTCGCGTGTGCATGCTCGCTCAGCATATCTGCAATCGGCGCATAGTCACGCGCCATTGGCGTGATGCCCAGCCCAACCGTATCGAGTTCCACGCGCTCTTCCGCAACTTCGGTGATGTACGAATCGGGCGCGAGCGGTTGCAAGCCCTTGTAAATTTCTGGAAAGCGTTTGACGTTGAACTGCGAAATGACGGTGTGAATCGACAAGACGAGGTTGGAATATTTTTTCTGCAAGCCCTTGAGTTGCTTCCACGTCTCCGTCGACTTGTCCCAGTTTCCCGGTACCAATCGAATCTCGTCGTGCTCCGCGCCGATGCCATCGAGCGACAGGTTGATGCCGATGCGCGACCTGGGTGCGCCCGCGCAAATTTGTTCGACGCCTTCGACGATGCGTTGCGTGAGAATACCGTTCGTTGGAATCGTGATGTATTCCGGGTGGCAATGTTCGTACGCGGACAGCACCAGCTCTGGCAAGTCTTTACGCAAGAATGGCTCGCCACCTGTGAATGTCAAATAAATCGGATTGCCAATCGTTTGAAATACACGCGTCCATTCGTCCAACGAAAGATCATCGTTGGGTTTACGCCACACATCGCATGTCCTGCATTTGCTGTTACAGCGATACGAAATACTGACGACGATGCTGAATGGCAAGAGCTTTGGAAAACCGAACCGGTAGAATGACCAGTAGAGCGGAATTTTGGGGAGGAGAGAAAGGAGCATTATTTTAATGCGCTCCCTGCTTTGCCTTCGTTCCTACCATCACACGCCACACATCTTGCACGCGGCGCGGCAGATTGCGCCACGTGTCCGCCATTGTCAAGCGGCGGGCAATGCGCGACGGACGCAGGAAGAAGCGGCGGTTGGCTTCGTGCCATTTGCGCTCGACCAACTCGGCGGTGAGATCGCCAAGTTGGAAATGCGCCTTGTCGGCTTGAATTGCATAATCGTCCCAGTTGTGCGAAAAGAGAATGCCTTCTTTTTCGACCAGTTTCCACAATTCCGTCCCAGGATACGGCGCGGCGATCATAAAATGCGCCAAGTCGGGATCGAGTTCGAGCGCGAGTTGGATCGTCTTTTCCATTGTCGCTTCAGTTTCTTCAGGCATTCCGAAGATGAAAAAACCCATCGTCTGCAATTTCGCTTTGCGCGCGTTCTTGAAGGCGGCGCGTACCTGATCAAACGTCTGCGACTTTTTGATTACGCGTTTCAGAATATATTCGTCGCCGTTCTCCACGCCAAAGCCGACGCGCTTGCATCCCGCCGCTTTCATCAACTGGAACAATTCAAGATCGGTGTGATTCACTTTCATGCCGTGCACCGTGACCCAGGGAACCGTGTTCAATCCTTCGGCGATGAGCGCGCGGCATAATTCCTTGGCGCGTTTCAGATCGAGGTTCCAAATATCATCCGTCACGCCAATCTCGGTCGCGCGAAAATCCTTGACGAGCATCCGCCATTCGGCAACAACATTTTCGACGGAACGCGCGCGCCAGGTATCGCCCGTGATCGGTTTGGAGCAATAGATACATTTGTATGGACAGCCGCGCGACGTGACGATGGTGTAGGCGCGGGCATGTGGATCGAGTCCGTCGGTGAGCGGTTGCAAGTTGGTATAGCGTTCAATTTTGAACAAATGGTACGCAGGTAACGGCACATTATCGAGATCAGCACGCAGGGGACGATCGACATTGTGCATCACGCGCCCGGCGACGTCGCGCCAGGACAAACCCAGCACGTTTCTAAAGCGCGTGTCACTGACCCGCTTGCCATCTTCCAAGATGCGCATGATTTCGACAATCGCTTCTTCGCCTTCGCCGCGCACAACCAGATCGACTTCGGGTTTCTGCATGGATTCGTCCGGTTGCAACGTTAGATGCGGGCCACCCAGGATCGTGATCGCACCACGCGCTTTGGCATCCCGCGCCGTTGCCCAACCTGGTTCGATCAACACCGTCGGCGCAGAAATCCCAACAACATCATAGGGTTGTTTTTCGGCGATGGCATCATCCAGGACTTGCGCGACCGAAATATCTTCGACCGCGCCATCGTGGAGCGTCACGTCATATTTCGCCGCGAGCAATGCCCCGGCGAGATAGCCCAAGCCGTTGTGCAAATGCGCGCGCGAGTTCCAGACTTTGGATTCAGGAGAGACGAGCAAGATTCGCATATGTTTCACCATCGCGGTGATTATACACCGCGCTCAACGAGCGGTCAATTAAAAACAGGCGCGGCGCGCTTCGCACGCGACCTCGCCTGAGAAATCGCAACCCATGAATCCGCTCAGCCCAATTCGCGCGCGTACTTTTGCAATTCGCGTTGCACGATGCGTTGCGGATTGTCGCGGCTCACCGATTCCATTTCTTTCGGCGTCAGGCGCAATTTCAGATTCGCGTATGCTTCATCTTCTGTGCCGCCATAGCCGAGTTTCTTTTTGCCATTCTTCATGGCGAACAAATAAAAATGATGGGGGTTGTTGAAACTACTCATGCTGATTTCCTTGTCATGCGAGGGCGCGCTTTGCCCGAAGTAATCCCCAACTCGCACTAGAACATTCCAAATTGGATTACGCTTTGATCAGCGAATCTTCAAACACGCCGGATTTTTCACGCAGGACCGTGGGCAAGCTTGCATTCACCTCACGGTCAAACTTGCCCTGCAACAATTTTTTGTAAAAGCCGTAATCAATCCCTTTGAGTTTTTCATCGTCGGGATAGCGATGATAATTTTCTTTCGACATGCGGCTTTTGCCTTCCGCGATCAATTGAAAGCCGAGCGCCGAACCAGGATACGGCGCATAGTACGAAATCGAAGGCAGGACGCGTTTCATGCGCTTGAGCATCCGAATCGTATCGAACGCATCGTCGTGCGTTTCACCCGGAATACCGAGCATAATGTTCGCCCAGAATTTTGGCGGGATGCGTCCCTGATTTTCCAAATCGTCGCTGATTTTATTCAGGAGATCAATCGCAAAGAAATTATCCTCGGCGGTACATTCCTTGTTCAGGATTTTCAGCACACGATCACTGCCCGATTCAAAACCGAGCGAGATCGTATTCCAATTCGTTTCGCGCACAATGGCTTCAAACAGAGCGGGCCATTGCCGCACCGTGTCCGTGCGGCCCGCCGCCCAGTAGGGCCATTTTTTGTGCGCCTTGCGCGGATATTTTTCCAGCCACTCGTTCAGCCATGTTGGATTTTGAAAGAACATGGAATCATGAATGACGACCGATCCCAGCGGCCCAAATTTGTCGTCGAGATAATTTAGTTCGTCGATAACCTGATCCACCGACTTGCGTCCCATATTCGGGATATAGGATGCTTCGTTGCAGAACACACATTGCCAGGGACACACCCGGCTCGTGATGATCGTCGCGACGGGGCCGGGGCCCCAGCCGCACTCCGGTTCAAGGGGCCACGGAAAATCGGTGAGTTGCGGATTGGGCCATAGCGTGCGATCCATCATGGGCCAGTCGGACATGGATTTACTGCCAACGCCGACAACCACACGCGGAAATGATTGGGGGTCTTGCATCAAGTCCACGATAATATTTTCACCGGGTCCCTGGCAGATGTGATCAAATTCCTTGACCGCTTCCATTTCGTCTGGGGCGACGGTTGCGTGCATGCCCCCCGCAATAACGAGCCCGTTGGGATTCACCTTTTTGAATATTTTTGCGGCTTGGTATGCGAATGGATAGGTATAACTGCGGACATTCATCACAAGCATATCGTAACCCGCCACGCGCGGCGCGAGATCGTTCCACGTCCGCAACATGCGCGTCGAATATAAATCATTGTCAACGCCATTATTTTTCAGGATTGTGCGCAACAATCCCAGCCCGTGATCCTGCCAACGGTCATGCGCGCCCGCCGGTCGCACAAACACGCCGAGGTCGCCTAAATCTAACCAGAGTCGTTTCATATTCTCCATACTAAATGTAATGCGTTAGAACATTGCAGAAACAAATTGACTTGGGGTTTGTAAAAGAATAATTTCCCGTGTGTTGGCGCGGAACGGCGTCCGCGCCCTATGTAGGGAACGCTCGCCGGAGCATTCCCTCGGGAATTTATTATTTAACGAGTCCTTAGCCACCGCCCACCACCGCGAGCAAACTCACCACATCGCCGTCTTGCACGCAATACTCTTTCGCCTGCGGTTGATCATTCACCAGCACGAGCGCAACAATCTCCGGCGGAATGTGAAGTAACCGCAGTGTCTCGCGCACAGAATTGCCAGCGTCCACGGCAATTTCGGCTTTGCCACCGATGTAGGATTTCAGAATGCCAAGAGGTTTGATGTGGGCAGACATATCTGTTTTATCCGCGAATGACACGAATCAAAAATAAAATTGGAGATTCGTTATTCGCGGAGCATCTTCTTACGCCACAAGCGCGGTCAATCCCAATTGCTCCAGCGTTTCCGGTTTCGGCAAGCCATTCTTCGTCCAGCCGCGTTGCTCATAGTACATATCTAGCAAGCGATTCACATCTTCCAACTTGGTAATCTGCCCCGCCGTCGTGCCAGTTTTCGGCGGGTCAGTGTAAAAGCGCGGCGCGGGCATATCCCACGCGCGCCCAAAATCTGGTTGCTCACGCGCCCAATACATGCGCGTCAAATTCCAAATCCGCTCGCTCACCTTGTGCAAATCGTCCCAGGTGCGCTTGACCCCAGTGATCGCTTCGAGCGCAGGTGGATACAGTTCAAGATCGATGCCCAGTTCAACCCATTGCAAGCGGCACGCGCCCATCGTATCAAACGCGGGACGCACGTGTTGCAACCAAATCACGCGCGCCACCTTGTCCGCCGAAACGATTTCGCGCCCAACTTGTAGATCGTATGTGATCGCCCACGCACGATTATGATGCGCGCCGACATCCGCCGTCATGTACGAAAGCAACATCGCCGTGGCATTGTGCGTTGCATACGCGGATTGCTCCATGCCTTTGACTTGAATCGCAAATTTTTCGCTACCCTTGCCAATTTTTTGCGCCGCTTTTTTCACGCCATCCGCGAGCAAGTTGCCGATGCCTTTGCGTTTGGCGATCTTTTCGACCATCACGCACACCGCGTCAACGTTGCCGAATTTCAGCTCGAGTCCATCACAATCGGCTTGCGTGAGAATGCCTTTTTCGTAGCACTCCATCGCCCACGCGATCACACCGCCCGCGCTGATCGTATCCATGCCCCATTCATCACACAGGAAATTGATCTGCGCGACATCTTCGATCTCGGCGATCCCCAGGTTCGCCCCGACCATGCCAATCGTTTCGTACTCGGGTCCTTCAACCTGGGTGCCGTAGCGTTTCAGGTTGCTGTATTTGCCGCACGGCGACGGACAGCCAAAGCAACCTTTGTCCGTGACGACGATGCGCTCGCGCATATACGGACCGTAAAGTGTTTTGCCCTCTGCAAACGATCCTGCCGCAAAGTTGCGCGTGGGCAAAGCCCCAATTTCATCGCACCAACTCACCACCATCGAGGTGCCGTAGCTCTGCCAGGGTTTCAAACCATCTGAATCTTTGCACGCCTTGAACAAGGTCATCCCGGCTTGGCGATATGCTTCCAAATTCGCAACAGGCACCGATCGCGTGCCGCGGATTGCAATCGCCTTGACGTGTTTCGATCCCATCACCGTGCCAACGCCGCCGCGCCCGGCTTGACGACCGAAATCGTGATTGATGTGCGCGAACGCTACGCCATTCTCACCAGCGGGTCCAATCACCGCAATCTGAAATTCTTCGCCGAGTTGTTCTTTCAATATTTTTTCAGTGGCAACCGAACCCTTACCCCACAGCGCCGCCGCATCGCGCAATTCGATCGTGTCGTCGTCAATCACCAGGTAGACCGGTTTGCTACTCGCGCCTTCGAGAATGATGCTATCCAACCCGGCATACTTTATTTCAGCGGTAAATAAACCGCCGAGCGAGGCACTCGCATAACCGCCGGTCAACGGCGACTTGCACGTGAAATCGCATTTGCCCGCGCCGGGGATCATCAATCCCGAAAGTGGTCCGCTCGAAATGATCAATTTATTTTCGGGGCCCAATGGGTCTGCGCCCTGAGGTACTTCTTTGAACAGAAAATACGCGCCGAATCCCCGCCCGCCAATATAATCGCGCGCCAATTCTGCAGGCGTGCGCTCTTTCGTGATCGTGCCATGCGTCAGATTGACGCGCAGGATGCTTCCGCCATAGCCATTCATCATTGCCTCCTACGCCGCCACCGGCTCACTGTCGCCGATGCGTAACACATTGGTTCCACACACGGTTACGCAATCGCCGCACAGATCACATTTCCACGCAGTATCCGACAAACCTGCGCGTACAAACATCACACCTTCGGGACAAACCGGGACGCACGCTTCGCACAAATTGCATTCGGCGAAATCCACATAGTACGCGCCGCGCGCATTGCGCTTGATGGCTTGAGTCGGACACGCCGCCGCGCAATCACCGCATTGCGTACACACCTTGACTTGATACGTCCCCGGCGCAGGGAAATGCGGCAAAATATTGAGCGCAGATTTTTTGGGATTGTTTTCCTGAAACACATTGAGCGAACAAGCAACGAGGCATGCACGGCAACCCGAGCACCGCGCGCTGTCAGCATAGAGTCGCATCCGATCTACTCCTTTCTCGACATTGAGATTTTGATCCGCAAGCCAACGGCATCGTCGCCGCGCCGCCCGGGATCGATCGTGCGCGCTCATCCACAAGCGCGATCCGGGGCAATCCTCACCCGTAGATTATCTCATTGGCAAAGCGTTAACGAAATCGCCTATGCTGTCCCATGAGTTTTCGGCGTAAAATTTTGGGGCGCAATTTGCGACGCACCAAACGCAATTCAGCGGGAAGCAAAGCCAGGTAGGCAAGCACGCCAACTGTCACGCCAATGAGTAATACAATCAAGCCGCTGATTATTCTCGGCGACAAGAACGTGCCCAAGTCCATGCGCGTCAACACCACGCCGCCATTCACGCTGACAGCCGCCGACACCACCCCCATCGCCAAACCCGCCAGGATATAATATTGGAAAACGAACAACAGTTCTTTGAGCTCTTCTCGTGTAATCACAGTTCACTTTTTATCTGCGGAGCCGCTAAATCCATCAACACGCCACCTGGGTCTCTTCGGCCAAGACCTGGACATTGTCTTTCGTCTTTTTCGGCAAGACGATCTTGAGGGCCATGCTCAACGTGCGCGGAAAATGTTGCCAGGTCGATTTGCGCGCGAGCGTCATCACAATCCGATGCGGCCGTAAATAGAATCGCCGATACGCTTCTTTCCATTTCTTTTCCTGCACGGCCGCCGTCGTCTCGCCCATCTCGAAACGCGCCTTGCCTTCAAAAAACACGTAATCCTGCCAATCCTTGACGAGCATCTGCCCGCCATTGCGATGCACCTGCTCCCAGACTTTGGTCCCCGGATACGGCGTCATCATCGAAAAATTCGCGACGAGCGGATCGAGTTCACACGCAAACTTGATTGTCTTTTCCATCGTCGCTTCGGTGTCACCCGGCAAGCCGATGATGAAAAAACCAACCGTTTCAAGTCCCACTTTTTTCGCGTTCTTGAATGCAGTGCGAATTTGATCGTGCGTCACGCGCTTGTCAATGGATTCCAGAATATCTTCGTCGCCGGTTTCAACGCCGAACGCGAGACGCAACAACCCCGCTTGTTTCATGTGCCGCAATAAATCTTCGTCGGCAAGATTGGCGCGGATGCCATTGATCAAAATCCACGGCACCTGATTCAGTTTGCCATCAATGAGACGCTGGCTGAGCTCATGCAACCGCGCGCGCTGGATATTCGCCGAATCGTCGAGAATGCCGATTTCTTCCGCGCCCAGGTCGTTGACGAGGTGCGCCCATTCCTTGACCACACTTTCCGGCGAACGCGCGCGCCACTTTTCCGCCATGACACTTTGCGAACAGAACGTGCAACGATACGGGCAACCGCGCGAGGTCATCAACGAAAATGATTTGCCTTTGCCAATCGCATCCATCGCTGGCTGAAGCGAGGTATACCGCTCCATCTTGAAATAGTGATATGCGGGAAAGGGTAGCGAATCCAGATCGGCAATTGCCGGGCGTTCGTGATTATGCTTAATCTTGCCGTCGAGCGTTTGGTATGTAATGCCCAGCACACCATCGAGCCAATGGTTCGCCGGATCGGCCAAGTCCGCCGCTTTGAAATTTGGATTGGTTGCCTTGACGCGCGCAACGACTTCGCACAAATTGATCCAGGTCTCTTCGCCTTCGCCGCGCGCCACAATATCAATCTCGGGACGTGACGCGGACTCTTCCGGCAACGCGGAAACATGCGGCCCGCCCTGCACCACAGTCACATCCAACACCGTTTTAATTTCACGCGCGGCAAACCAGCCCTGTTTGACCTGCGGCGTATTGCTCGTGATGCCGACAATATCGGGTTGATAGGTCCGCACAAAATCTTTGAGCGGCTCATCTTCCACATCCATATCAAAGACGCGCACCTCGTCGCCATGCCGCTCACTCACCGCGGCCAGATACGCAAGTCCAAGATGCGGCGTGGTGCGAGTATCAATGGGCAGTTGAAAGCGTGGGTTGATTAATAAAACGCGCAAGGGAAACCTCCTGAACGGTTCGTTCGTGTTTAGCGGGGGAAGAACGACGGCGCCATTATACCATTGACTCCAAGAGGCGTCAATTATTTCCGCCGTGCGGGTGTTGTGTTTTTATAAAAAAATTTATACAAATTACCTTGGTCCAACAGCGGTTCCACCGGACAATTTCACTCGACCAGATGCGATGGCGCAACATCCGTCAAACGGGTGGGCGTCCACCAGCGAAAATCCGGTTCGCGGTCGCGATAGCTCACCGTCTGGCGATAGCCCACATCGGTGCTAAAGCTGGAAAACACACGCCGTTGATATTGGCTCGGCGAATGCCGCCACAAGGTGCGCAAGCCGCGCGTGGCAATCGAGAGTGGATGATATGCCTTGTGACAAATCCAATCATAACCGCGCCGCAATTGCTCAACTGTCATTTGCGCGGGCTGAAAAACGACGTGTGCCGTGTCGTACTTGGCCCACGGTACATGCGGCACCAAGCGTCCCGCCGCTTCATATTCGCGCCGCAACTCTGTTCCAGGATACGGCGTCATGATCGTGAAACTCACCGAGTCTAACCCGCTCTCGCGCACAAAATTCCAGGTATTCTCAAACACATCCGGTGTGTCACCGTCAAGTCCCAGCACAAACAAACCAACGACGCCAATGCCTTGAGCATGAATGGCGTTAATAACGCGCTTGTATTCCGCCACATTGCCCTGGCTCTTGCCGCCCAAATCACGCCGATTACCCGCGTTGATAGATTCAAACCCGATGAATAATTTATCCAGGTGCGCGCGCCGCGCGTGCGCAAGCAGTTCCGGGAAATCGCCCACCATCATTTCCGCTTGCGCCGTCCAGCCGTTCAAATCTAACTTGGCGAGCGCGTCAAATAATTTGGTGATGTAATTCGGATTCGTCCGAAAATTCAAACCGAAATTGTCGTCCGTCAGAAAAAACCGTTTGATGCGCCGCATTGCAATTTCTTCGACGACCTCATCAATCGGGCGATGCCGCATAATTTTCCCGCTCACGCGAATCGCCGTGCAAAAATGACAATCACGCGGACAACCGCGCGTAATTTCCATGTAGGGGGTCCAATAGTTATGGTGTTCATCCACCATTTTGATGACCCGCTCAGTGAGCCGCGCAATGCCATCCAGCGACGACCAGGATTCGTCCACATACACTGGATTTTTGACGTCATGCGTCACGTCGCGGATAATTTGTTGCCATGTTTGGTATGCTTCACCAACAACCGTAATATCCGCCCACTGTTGCACTTCTTCCGGTGCCAGCGTCGCGTGAGTGCCACCCACGACGACCGTACTGCCGCGCTTGCCAACCGCGCGCGCAATATCATGCGCGCGATCAATCGAAAGCGTTTTACTCGTGATGCCAACCAGGTCGCGCGGACCCAGCCGTGCTAACGGGAGCGGAGCCAAGTCTTCATCCCAAATCTCGACCGGAATTTCGGCTGGCACAAGCGAAGCCAAACGCATCAAGGTATAGGGTGAGCCTTGCGCCTTGCCCAAAAAGCGTCCATCGCGCCGCGGATAAATCAATACGATTTTTTCAAGATCCATGCTTGGCTCTCCTCGCCCTGCCCTAGCCGCCGGGGAAATGTATCGGCGCGTGCCGCGACAAACGCATCCGTCGCTTCGTCGTAGCGTCGCACAAAGATCGAAATTTGTTTTTCGTCCACGGTGATTACGTTATAACTGTTGCCGGTGCCGTGCCGCGTCCGCCCACTGGTCGCCGTGCCCGCGCGTGCCACCACGATTCCGCGATTTGATTCGGCATACGGCACATGTGTATGTCCATTCAGCACAAGTTCAACGCCGTTCTGAGCGAGAAATTCCAACGCCCGCGTCGGATACCAAAAGCCGGCGGGACGCGTTTTGCCTTGCCATGCCAATTGATGATGTGTGACTAGGATCTTGACTGCGCCCGGCAATGCGTGCGATAATTGCTCGGCAATCCACGCGCGCTGTCGGCGCGACCAAAAACCGCCAGGCAAGAGCGGATGGTTATCATTCAAACCCAGGATCAACAAACCTTTTACCGCAAGCACTGAATCCACGTTGGCATGAATATATTTTTGATAGCGCGCGTATTGGTGCGTGAAACGTTCCCAGGGATCAAAGATCGGCTGATCGTGATTGCCGGGGATTGTCAATAGCGGCCTGTCTAGCTGGAGCAGAAATTCCCGAGCCAGCGCATATTCACTATGGCGCGCGCGCATGGTCAAATCGCCTGACACAATGACCGCATCCGGGTGCAACACCGCGATCTCTTTCAAAATCACCTGGTCAAGATGCGAATTGTGTAACGGGCCAAAATGTAAATCGGAAAGTTGAATCAGAGTGGACATGCGCTCAATCGTGGTAACAAATTCAATTCACTCACGCGCGCATTTTACCGCAATCGGTATGATTTAGCAAAGCGATCAGCCAACCGAGCTTTTATGCCTTTCTAATACACCTCGAAAATTTCTTACGTTTTTTTAAGCCGGGCTAGGTAGAATTAAATGACCTGAGAGGATTTGAAAAATGCAAACGCACACCGAATTTCTATTTGCCCATTGGGCTGTGTCCGCGCTAAAAGATTTGCGCGGCGCACGCTGGCGTGAGTTGACCGCACGCATCGCCGACCTGGCATCCACCGATCCCGATGCGCTCGCCTTTGCCTTGATGATGGTGCGACTGAACGGGTGCGTCACCTGCGACACGCGCCGTTATCGTGAACGCGGTGGTTGCGCCGATTGCGCGCACCTGGTTCTCACCACGCTCTCGAAAGAAACAGAAGCCGCTCTGCTCACCCGCTTTCGCGCCGCGCAAAAAGAGATTGCTGATTCGTTCGCTCTCGCGCAAACTGCCGACCAGCAGAAAGTTGCGTAAAATGAGCAGACCAAATTCCAGTGTGACACGGGAACACAGTTTGACTGGCGAAAAACTTTCGCTTCTCGCCGTATTCGCCCACCCCGAAGACGAATCGTTCGGCCCAGCAGGCACACTGTCCAAGTACGCCAATGAAGGCGTCCAAGTTTCACTGGTGACTGCCACGCGCGATCACGAACCCACGCATCGCACCAGCACCCGTGACGTGCTGTGTTCCTGCCGCGCCTCCGGAATTCGCCGCGCCTGCCTCTTTGACTCTCGCCCTGGCGAATTGTCTCAACTTGATCCGCTGTTGATCGAAGAACGCCTCGTACGTCTGATCCGCGAAATCCAGCCGCAAGTGATTATTACGTTTGGACCGCACGGGCTTGCCGGCGACAGCGACAATCGCATCATCAATACCGCCGCCCACACCGCGTTTCGCGATGCCGGGGATGCCTCCAAGTTTCCCGAACACTTTCACGACGGACTAGGCGCACATGCGCCACAAAAATTATATTATTGCGTCCTGCCCCAAAGCATCGTGACCCGCTGGGGTGTGCAAGGTTTGTATGCCGTACCCGACGACGAGATCACGACCGTGCTGGATGTTGCGCCGTATGGCGAAGCGATGAAAAACGCGATGTATTGCCAACGCCACCGCGCGCTCGATTTTATCAAGTGGCTCACGGAAGATCAGCGCGTCGCCTGGGATTCAGAATACTATGCCCTCATCGAAACACGCTTGAATCGTAAACCGCGCCGCGAAAAAGATTTGTTCGCGGGCTTGCGTTAAATCTCTGCGCGGTGAATGCCACGTTGCATAGAGCGGCGGGACGTTTGAGCAAACGTCCCGCCATTTTCTTGCGTTGTGATTGTGGTATAATTGAGCGCGGAGGCAATGATGCCAAACTATCTGCCTGGCGCAGAACCATTCTTCTTCCCTGGCAACCGGGTGGGTTGTCTGCTCATCCACGGCTTTACCGGCACGCCGTACGAAATGCGCGGGCTAGGTGAACGGCTCGCAACGCAAGGCTACACCGTCCTCGCGCCTGTGTTAGCTGGACACGCCACTGATCCTCACGATATGATCGCAACGCGTTGGCATCATTGGTATGCCAGTGTCACCACAGCATACGATCAACTCGCGGCACAATCTGATTATATTTTCCCGATCGGTCTCTCACTGGGCGCAGTGCTTGCACTTCACCTCGCGGCGCATCACCCTGTCACAGGAGTGGTTTCCGCCGCCGCACCTTTTTCGATTGAAAACTCGCTCATCCCCCTGTTCAAAACATTTCCTTTTTTGACGCGCCTGATCCCGTATCTCAAAAAAAATCCAGCGAATAGTGACACCCAGGATCCAAGTATCGCGGCACACCATCCCGAATATCCAGTCAACCCCACGCCGTGCGCCGCAAGTTTAATCCTCGATCTAATTCCGCACGTGCGCGCTGATTTGGGTGATCTGCGCACACCCGTTTTGTTTCTGCAAGGACGCAACGATCGCACCATTCCAGCGAATTCGATGGATGAATATTTCGCGCACATCGCATCCAGCGACAAGGAAAAAATCTGGCTCGACCGCAGTGGGCATCTCGTCCTTGAAGATTATGCCAAAGACATCGCGTTCGCCACAATCGAACAATTCATTCAAACCCACATTTCACTTGAACCGTAAAGGAGATGACCTGATGGAACACACCGAAAGCAAGTTTGTCGGCGCAAGTTCAACCGAATTGTATTATCAGCGCTGGAAACCAGACACAGCGCCGCGCGCCGTGCTCGCCGTTGTTCACGGTTTCGGCGAACACAGCGGACGCTACCTGAATTTTGTCAATTATTTTGTACCGCGCGGCTTTGCATTGTACGCATTCGATCATCGCGGACACGGCAAGTCGCCGGGCGTGCGCGGTCACGTGAATCAATGGAGCGAGTTCCGGGATGATGTGCGCGCGTTCATCCAACTTGTGCGCGAACAAGAACCCGGCAAACCCGTTTTCATTCTGGGGCATAGTCTCGGCGGATTGATCACGCTCGAATATGCGTTGCACTATCCCGATGGCTTGCACGGCGTGATTGCGAGCGGGCCCCTGCTTGTGCAAGCGGGGTTATCACCCGTCGTGATCGCGCTCGCCAAAGTCTTGTCGCGCATCGCGCCCAGCACCGCGATCAAAACCGGGCTGGATTCATCCACCATCTCACGCGATCCGGCCGTCGTCAAAGCGTACCAAACCGATCCACTCGTGCATGGCTTTGGCACGCCGCGCATGAGCACCGAGATCACCGCCGCGCAAAATTGGACCAACGCACACGCCGCCGATCTCACACTCCCGTTTTATATGATCCTCGGCGGTGAAGACAAACTGGTACCACCCGAAGGTGGACGCAAATTTTTCGCCAATGTGTCAAGCCCCGACAAGGCATTACACGATTACGCGGGCGCGTATCACGAAACACATAACGACCTGATCAAGGACCAAGTGTTCACCGATTTGAACCAGTGGCTCGAAGCACACTTGCCATAATCTACCTGTCATCGCGAACCGCATAGCGGCCAAGCCATCCCAACCAACAGGTAGCTTGCTTCCTCGCACTGTTCGGCTAGATCACTCGGCGACTTGGCTCACATGGTTTTCGCAATGACCGAGAGGGAAAAATGAAAGCACTTGTCAAAAAATTTGCTCAACCCGGTTTATGGCTCGACGACGCCCCCATGCCGGAAGTTGGCATCAATGATGTCCTGATCAAAATTAGCAAAACCGCGATTTGCGGCACAGACGTGCATATTTGGAACTGGGATGCGTGGTCGCAAAAAACCATCCCCATCCCGATGACGGTCGGACACGAGTTTGTCGGTACGGTTGCGGCGATGGGGAGCAACGTGCATGATCTCGCTATCGGCGATGTGGTATCCGGCGAAGGACATATCGTCTGCGGCAAATGCCGCAACTGTCTCGCGGGTCGCCGCCATTTGTGCAAAGATACCCAGGGCGTCGGCGTCAATCGCACCGGCGCATTCGCGGAATATCTGTGCATTCCCGTCACCAACGTTTGGCACGCCGATCCCAGGATTCCACTCGACATCCTCAGTATCTTTGATCCATTCGGCAACGCGACGCACACCGCGCTCACGTTCGAGGTGTTGGGCGAAGACGTGTTGATCACCGGCGCGGGTCCGATCGGCATTATGGCAACCGCCATTGCGAAACATGCCGGCGCGCGGTATGTCGTCACGACCGACCTGAATCCGTATCGGCTGGAACTCGCCAAGAAATTGGGCGCGACCGTCGCGTTGAACATCAAAGAAAAAAGCGTCGCCGAAGTTCAAAAAGAATTGGGCATGAAAGAAGGGTTCGACATTGGTCTGGAAATGTCCGGCAACGGCGCGGCGTTCCAAGATATGATTGCCAATATGTGTCACGGCGGCAAGATGGCGTTGCTCGGTATTCCGACCCAGGATTTGGCAATTGATTGGAACAAGATCATCTTTAACATGCTAACCATCAAGGGCATTTACGGGCGGGAGATGTACGAGACCTGGTATCTGATGCAATCCATGTTATTGAGCGGCTTGGATATTTCGCAGGTGATCACGCATCGCTTTCACTATACCGAATTCGAAAAAGCATTTGATGTGATGCGCTCGGGCAATTCCGGCAAAGTCATTTTGAACTGGGAGGATTGATGCTAGACAAACTGGCTTGGATCAGTGATGAAATGAATGCCCTGCAAGAACAGGGCTTGAAAAATACAATTCGGACGATTGGCTCGGCGTGCGGACCCTGGATGATCGTGGACGACAAGCGCGTGCTCAATTTTTGCACGAACAATTATCTTGGACTTGCCAACCATCCGTGTTTGCGCGACGCCGCGAAAAAAGCGGTGGATGATTGGGGCGTCGGTCCCACCGCGGTACGGAGTATTGCCGGCACATTGGAATTGCACCGCGAGTTTGAGCGGCGCATGGCGGCATTCAAAGGCGTTGAAGACGCGCTGTATGTTCAATCTGGCTTTTGCGCGAACCAAGCCGCCATTCCGCCCATCGTTGGCAAGGACGATGTAATTTTTACCGACCGGCTCAATCACGCGAGCATCATTGATGGTTGTCGTTTGTCATCCGCGAAAATTTTAATTTACGAACACAGCGACGTTGCCGATGCAGAGCGTGTGATCCAAGAAAATATCCGTAACTATCGCCGCGCGTTGCTCGTCACCGATGGCGTCTTTTCAATGGACGGCGACATTGCACCGCTCGATCAATTGTACGCCGTGTGCGAAAAATACAATGTGATTACGATGGTAGACGACGCGCACGGCGAAGGCGTCGTGGGCCGCGGCGGACGCGGCATTGTGGATCATTTCGGCTTGCACGGTAAATTCGATTTGGAAATCGGCACGCTATCGAAAGCGTTCGGCACGGTGGGCGGTGTGATCGCGGGCAAAAAAATTGTGGTGGATTGGATTCGCCAACGCGCGCGACCCTTTTTATTTTCGAGCGCGGTCACGCCCGCAGACACTGCCGCGTGTCTCGCCGCCGTGGACTTGCTCGAACAATCCACCGAACTGGTAGACACCCTGTGGGAGAACACCCGCTATTTCAAAATGGAAATCAAGAAATTGGGATTCGACATTGGCGTCAGCACCACGCCGATTACACCCATCATGCTAGGTGAAGCACCGCTCGCGCAACAATTCTCCCGCGCGTTGTTCGAGCAAGGCGTGTTTGCTATGGCGATTGGTTTTCCAACCGTGGCGAAAGGCAAAGCGCGCATCCGCGTCATGATCTCCGCCGCGCATTCGCGCGAGGATTTGGATCAAGGATTGGAAATATTTGCCAAGGTGGGAAGGGAACTGGGGGTAATAAAATGAGACTCGGTTCACACATGTCGATTGCCGGCGGAGTTGAGAACGCGGTGCTGAGCGGTCACTCGATCGGCTGTGATGCAATTGCGATGTTCACAAAAAATAACAATCAGTGGAAAGCAAAACCGCTGACCCAAGCCGACGCGGATCGCTTTAATGCCGCACTCATCGAAACCGGTATTCGCCCGGTCGTTGCGCACTCGTCGTACCTCATCAACCTAGCCTCGCCCGATGCCGTGCTGTGGAAAAAATCTATCGCGGCGCTGGAAGACGAATTGGCGCGCTGTGAACTGCTCGGTATTCCGTACCTCGTCCTGCACCCTGGCTCGCACATGGGCAAGGGCGTAGACTGGGGCGTCAAGCGCGTCGCCGAAGCGTTCAACCGCATCCACGCAAAAAAACCAGGACTGCGCGTGATGACATTGCTCGAACACACCGCAGGGCAAGGCAACCACCTGGGCCATTTGTTCGAAGAGTTGGCGCAAATGCGCGAGTTGATCGTTGACAAGAC
This sequence comes from Chloroflexota bacterium, assembly GCA_037440365.1. Taxonomy (GTDB): domain Bacteria; phylum Chloroflexota; class Anaerolineae; order UBA4142; family UBA4142; genus JBBIUF01. The sequence goes on along the minus strand of JBBIUF010000046.1, from coordinate 11,967 downwards.
GCGCATCGGCGTGTGCGTGGATTCGTGCCACTTGTTTGCCGCGGGCTATGATCTGCGCAAGCCAGATGCCTACGCCGATGTCTTCAAACGGTTCGATGACATTGTGGGCATCGCACAGATCAAGGCGTGGCATCTGAACGACGCGAAAATGCCGCTGGGTTCGCGCGTGGATCGCCACGAGCAGATCGGCCAAGGCAAACTCGGACGCGCCGCGTTCAAGAACATCATGAACGATCCGCGCTGGCAAAATTTGCCCGGCTTGCTCGAAACCGAAAAGGGGCCTGACTTGAAAGAAGATGTGGTAAACCTGAAAACACTGCGGCGAATGATCGTCAAATGATTGCGCCCCAATCGCATTTGACACAAACCTAATGCCTGTGGTAATCTAGCCCCATGTTGAATCAACGATTTACGGCTCGCGCGTTTTTGTGTTTTGCGTTTATTACGCCGCCACTTTAACACGGGGTCGAATCGTCACGCTGAATGTATCAAGCTCACAAGCGCGTGGAATTTCCCCCACGCGCTTTATTTTTTTCTCGGAGGAGGCAACGATGAATGTCGCATTTCAAGGCGAACCCGGCGCGTATTCACACCAGGCGATCCTCGAAACATTTGGGCGCGCCACTGCGGCCTTGCCCTGTCACACATTCGCCGAGGCGTTCGATGCGGTCGAGCAAGGTACCGCGACGCTTGCCATGATCCCGATCGAAAATTCGACGGCAGGCGCGATCAATCAATCATATGATCTTTTGCTTGATCACAATCTCACGATCACGCGTGAAGTAGTTCTGCCGGTGCGCCACGCCCTGCTCGTCCCGTCCGGTACTCCGCGCGCCGATATTGTCCGCGTGTATTCGCATCCTGCCGCGCTTGCACAATGCGAACATTTCATCACGAGCAATGGCTGGGAACCGGTGGTGGCGTATGACACGGCGGGCGCGGCGAAATTGCTCGCGGCGTCGCGCGAACCCCATGCCGCCGCGCTTGCCAGCGCAATCGCCGGTGAAATTTATGGACTGGACATTTTGGCGCAGAGCGTCCAAGACCTTGCCAACAACTATACTCGTTTTTTTGTCATTGGGCATGACGCGCCGCCGCGCACAGACAATTGCAAGACCTCACTTGTGCTGGAAACCGCGCACAGTCCCGGCTCGCTCTATCGCGTGCTCGGTGAGTTTGCGTCGCGCGCGATCAATCTGACGAAACTCGAATCGCGTCCGGATCGCAAAAATCCCTGGCACTATATTTTCTATATCGATCTGCAAACGCACCGCGCCGACCCATTGTTTCAAGCCGCGTTAGTGGCCTTGCGCGATAAAACCGTATTCCTTAAGGTTCTTGGCTCGTATCCCGCCGCGCCCACACCTCCAACGGAACTTTAATTTTTTTCTACTTGCGCGAAAATTTATTCAGTGCTAAACTCGCGAACGTACGCGACAAGGAGATGTGATTGTAGTGTCAGCCCGTTCATGGTATTTACGCCGCCGCCGCCAACAAAAAAATGTCAATCAGGCCGCGCCAATCCTTGCGCGGCTCACGCTGGGGTCTGTCGCCGTCACCATCGGCTTGACCCTGACCTTGATCGGCGTTGGCGTTGCCGCGGCTTTTTCGATCTATAACTATTACGCGCAAGACCTCCCCGCCCCCGGCGAAATCGTCAAGCAAACCCAGGATCAATTCAAGACCACGCGCATTTTCGACCGCACCGGTCAAGTGGTCTTGTACGAAATTTTCGATCCGCAAGGCGGCAATCGCACCGTCGTCCCGCTGGATCGTATTCCCGCGAATTGCAAAAACGCCGCGGTCGCTTTGGAAGACAAGAATTTCTGGACCAACCCCGGCTTTGATTGGTACGGGATCGCGCGCGCCGCGTATACCACCATTCGCGGCGAGCAAGTTCAGGGCGCCAGCACGTTGACCCAGCAACTCGTCAAGAACGTACTGATTCCGCCCGCCGAACGCACGTTGCGTGATCCAACTAGTATCGCGACATATAATCGCAAAGCGAAAGAATTAATTCTCTCCGTCGAAGTCTCGCGCCGCTACACTAAAAACCAAATCCTCGAATGGTATTTGAACGGCAACTATTACGGCAACTTGTCGTATGGCATTGAAGCCGCCGCCGAAGCGTATTTCGGCAAGCACGTCCAAGACTTGGATCTCTCCGAGTGCGCCACGCTCGCCGCAATTCCACAATATCCCGCGCTCAATCCGATTGACAGCCCGCAAGACGCGGTGGATCGCCGCAACATCACCCTCGATCAAATGCTATTGCAAGGGTATGCCACAAGCGAGCAAACACTCGCCGCAAAATCCGCCAAGATGCGCGTGACGCCGAAACGGTTTGATATCAAAGCGCCGCACTTTGTCTTTTATGTGCGCCGTCAACTTGAAGACAAGTATGGGCCCGATGTCGTCGCGCGCGGCGGCTTGAACGTGATCACCACGCTCGACTACAACGTCCAGCAAGTGGCAGAGCAAGTGGCGCGGGATCAAATCGCCAAATTGCAAACGGACAAACGCAACGTGAACGATGCGTCAGTGGTGGTCATCAAGCCCGCCACCGGCGAAATCGTCGGCATGGTCGGCTCGGTGGATTATTTCAATCGCGACATTGACGGTCAGGTGAATGTGGCGATCTCGCCGCGTCAACCCGGCTCGTCGTTCAAAATTTTCAATTACCTCACGGCGTTCTCCCAGGGTTATACCGCCGCGTCCATGTTGATGGACGTGCGCACCGTGTTCGACGATTCGCCCAACCCGCCGTATGTGCCGGAAAATTATGATCGCAAATATCACGGGCCGGTGCGCCTGCGGACTGCCCTAGGTTCCTCCTTCAACATTCCCGCCGTCAAGCTAATTCAACTGGTGGGTGTCCCGAACGTAATCAACACCGCGCACCGCTTGGGCATTAACACGCTTAGCAATGCGAATAAATACGGTCTCGCACTCACACTCGGCGGCGGCGAAACAACCTTGCTCGATATGACGTATGCCAACAGTGTGCTGGCAAACCAGGGCGCAATGGCAGGCGTGCCGGTAGCGCCCGATCAGCTCAAGCCCGGGTATCGCACGCTCGATCCGGTGGCGATTCTCAAAGTGACCGATGCGGACAACAAAACCCTGTATGAATTCAAACAACCCAGCCGCCAGCAAGTGGTCACGCCGCAACTCGCTTATTTGATGAGCGACATATTGGGCGACAATACCGCACGCACACCCGGCTTTGGCTCAAACAGCGTGTTGAAACTCACGCGCCCCGCCGCGGTAAAAACCGGGACGACCTCGGACTGGCGCGATAACTGGACCATCGGTTACACGCCGGACTATGCGGTGGGCGTCTGGGCCGGCAACGCCGATAATTCCGAAATGGAACATATCAGCGGCGTCAGTGGTGCGGGACCGATCTGGCACGACATTATGGAAAAAATCCATCAGACGATTCCAGTGCATCCGTTCGCCGATCCCGGCGGCATGGTGCGCGTCGAAGTCTGCGCCACGAGCGGTTTACTGCCGACGCCCTATTGCCCAGAGCGCGTCAAGGAATTGTTCATCGCCGGCACGGAACCAAAATCGTTTGATAATATCTGGCAACCGTTTCGTATTTACAAACCCAATGGCAAACTGGCGACGGTGTATGATCCGCCGGAGCAAGTGGAAGAAAAAGTATTCCCAATCTATCCGCCCGAAGCGGCCGACTGGGTGCGCGAAAATAACATTCCGCAACCACCGGCCGAGTATGACACTTCGTATCGCTCGCCCTCACAAAGCGGCGACGTGGCGATCATTGCGCCCGCTTCGTATTCGGCGGTGCGCGGTATGCTCACAATTGTCGGCAACGCGCGCATGGACAATCTCGATACGTACCGGCTAGCATTTGGCAAAGGCATTGATCCAACTCAGTGGACCCAAATCGGCGGCGATCATCACGAGCGCGTAGACAATGGTCGGCTCGAAGACTGGGACGCATCAAAACTCGATGGCTTGTATACACTCAAACTCACCGTCGTGGATAAATCCGGCAAGCCGACCGAAGCGGCAATCCAGGTGATTGTAGACAATCAACCGCCGACGGTGAAAATCATTCATCCCATTACGGGCGATATTTACAGTCCTGAAAAAGACGAATGGGTTTCGATTGGCGTGGACGCGGTAGACAATGCCTCCATGGGCAAGGTCGAATTTTACGTGGATGGCGCGTATATCGGCGCAAGCACAGTCGCCCCGTTCAATAAAAAATGGAACATCAAAATGTCGGACACTCTGACGAAAACGCTCGCCGCCGCCGCCGCCGTCACGCCGACGAACCCGCTGATGGTGACCCGCGTGATCACCAATCCTGACAACACCATGACGACTGAACAATTGAGCGGTCAGGTCGCCAAAGTAACCCTGCCCAATCCCGCCGTGACGGCGGTATTCACAACCGGCATGATCATTGTTTCGAACACCGTCACTTTGCCCAATAATCCCGGCTTTGTCGAATCGCATATTGTCAAAGTCATCGCCGTGGACGCCGCCGGTAACCGCACGGAAAGCGCGCCCGTTACGATTTTCATTCAACATGCGCTGAAAAAATAGTGCTACGATAGTGCAAGGTCGCCCCGTCTGATTTTGCGTTCGAACCTCGTGGCAGAACGCCACAAGGAAAAACAATATACACATCCCTGAAGGAGGGGAAGAAAATGTCTCGACGAATTATTTTCATGTTGGCTGTGGTTGTATTGCTTGCAATCGCACTGACAGCGTGCGGTGGTGGCGCGAGCGGCGGCAGTGCTCCGCTGAACTTGACCGTGACCACGACCGAATTCAAGTTTGACCCTGCGACAATTAATGCCGCGCCTGGGCAAACGATCAACCTGACGGTCAAGAACGTAGGCAGTGTTCAGCACACGTGGATTCTTGCCGCCGCAAATATCAAGTTTACGGTTGATCCTGGCAAGTCCGATACCAAAACGTTTACTGCGCCCGCCACTGGCACGTATCCCATTATTTGCGATATTGCTGGCCACAAGGAAGCCGGGATGCAAGGGCAATTGATCGTTAAATAGCTCGCTTGATGTGTTCTCAAAAAAATATGCCAGACGAAAAACGTCTGGCATATTTTTTATCTCGCTAGGCACGCCGCGCGCGTTTGCCCACCACCGCCCCAACCGAGCGTGTTGCGTCGCATTCGAGATAGGATATAATGCACGCATTAAAGCATGATGGAAAAATAGCGTGAGTGCAAATTATATTCTGTTGACTAATGATGATGGCGTCAGCGCGCCTGGTTTGTTCGCGCTCAAGCAAGCGTTGCAAACGATCAGCCAAGTGATCGTTGTCGCCCCGGATCATAACTGGAGCGCGTCGGGACACACCAAGACGATGCACAAGCCCTTGCGCGTCAACGCCACCACCTTGCGCGATGGTTCGCCCGCGTATAGCACCGACGGCGCACCCACTGATTGTGTTGCGCTGGTCATGCTAGGACTCATCCCCGAGAAACCCCTGCTCGTCGTCAGCGGCATCAACAACGGCGCCAACCTCGCGCACGATCTCACCTACTCAGGCACCGTTGCCGCCGCGATGGAAGGCGCAATCAGCGGAATCCCGTCCATCGCCGTTTCACTGGACGCGCGCCACCGCGACGACATTGATTTTGCGCCCGCGGCAACGATTGCCGCGCAACTGGCGCAACGGCTCTTGGTTAGCCATTTACCGCCGGATACCTTTCTCAACGTCAACGTGCCGGATGTGCCTCGCGCGCAAATTCGTGGCACGCGCATCACGCGGCTGGGCAAACGCATTTATCGCGATGAACTTGTCGCGCGCCAAGACCCGAACGGCAGAAATTATTATTGGATCGGCGGCGCGCCACCCGCCGGCATGATCGAAGAGCAAGGCACCGATGTGTGGGCAATCGCGGAACATTTTGTTTCAATTACACCGGTCCATCTCGATCTCACCAGCCATGCGTTGATCGAACCCTTGAAAACCTGGGAAAGCGATACGCTGTAAATATATCTTGACCCAAAGGAGAGAGTTTAATGGCATCCGCCACAGAATCGAAAACGCAATACCCGCAATGGGCATTTTTTGAAGGCAAATTTGTCCCGATTGCCGCCGCCAAAGTCAGCATTATGACCCAGGTCGTCAACTACGGCATCGGCGCGTTCGGCGGCGTCCGCGGTTATTGGAACGCCGAGCAAAACCAGCTCTATGTGTTTCGCATTCAGGATCACATGCGCCGCTTTCTCAACTCGGGCAGACTACTCAACGCCACCCTCCCGTATGCCGCGGAGGATTTGAGCGGCATCATCGTCGAACTGTTGCGCCGCGAAGGGTACCGCGAAGATGCGTATGTGCGTCCTTTGCTGTACAACGCCACCGAAGATATTACGCCGCGCCTGTATGATGTCCATTTTGATTTTGCCTGCTTTACCAAACCACTTGGCAATTACATCAGTCTCCAAGTGCGCGCCGGCACATCGTCGTGGCGGCGGCTTGATGACAATATGATTCCCTCGCGCGGCAAGATCACGGGCGGCTATGTCAACTCCGCGCTGGCAAAAAGCGAAGCACACTGGCATGGCTATGACGATGCAATTGTGTTGAACGCCGACGGCCATATCGCCGAAGGCAGTGCGATGAATTTGATGATCGTCCGCAACGGCAAATTGATCACGCCGCCCGTCTCGGATAATATCCTCGAAGGCATCACGCGCAACACCGTCATGCAACTCGCCAATGAACTGGGGATTGAAGTCGTCGAACGCTCGCTGGATCGCACCGAGTTGTACATCGCCGACGAAGTCTTGTTCTGCGGCACCGGCGCGCAAGTCGCCAGCGTCACGGAAATTGATCACCGCCCAATCGGCAACGGCACACCGGGTCCAATTGGACAAAAACTTGCGACGACGTATTTTGATATGGTGCGCGGCAAAAATCCAGCGCACCAAAACTGGCTAACGCCGGTGTATGCGTAAAATTCTAGACACCTGGTTTGGCATAAACCAGGTGTCTAACTGGCCGCTTGCATGACCATACCGTCTACTCTTCCGCCTGAAGCACCCGAATCGCTGGTTACACCCGCCAGCGCATTGTTCAGCGCGCCCCCCGCCGAAAGCCGTTGGAACATTTTGCGCCGCGATTCCGCGTTGCAGATTTTGCTTGGCGTTGCGCTCGTGTTTAACCTTGCCTTGTTCGCTTATCTTGCCTTGCGCTTTGCCAACCTGCCTGATCCCTTGCCGTTGCATTTCGACGCGACCGGCTTACCCGATCGCATTGAAAGCAAGACGGGAATTTTTGCCTTGCCGCTCATCGGACTCGTCGTGTTTGTCCTGAACGTCGCGCTCGGAATTCCCTTGCATCGCCGCGAACGCGCGGCGACCAATTTGCTGACCACCGGCACACTTCTTGTGCAAATTTTAATGTGGCTCGCTACATTGAATATCGTCGGCTAAAACTTTTTGGATCGCCTAGCCACTTGAATCTGCTCAATCTGATCCTGGGTCTGCTCCTGAGTGCACTCATCGCCGCGTTGGCTTACCGACGCGGCTCTTTATCGTCAAGCGGGGTCAGCGGCACGATCGGCGTCGGCATGCTGATCTTTGCGTTTGGCGGATTAAGTTGGGCGATCCTCCTCATCGCTTTTTTTGTCACCTCGTCTGCCTTGTCCCATTACAAAGAACGCGCGAAAGAACCACTCGCGGAAAAATTTCAAAAGGGACACCGGCGCGACCTGGGCCAAGTCTTGGCGAACGGCGGACTGGGTGCATTGCTCGCACTTGCCTACACGGTCGCGCCGCATCCGCTTTGGTTTGTCGCGTTTGTTGGCGCCATGGCAACCGTCAACGCCGATACCTGGGCAACCGAACTCGGCGTGTTAGCGAACCACGCGCCACGTCTGATCACCACCGGGCGCATCGTCCCAGTTGGCACGAGCGGCGGCGTGACCTGGCTTGGCACACTCGTCGCCTTCGGCGGCGCGTTCCTCATCGGCGGATTGGCGTCCGGCTTGATCCTTTTCGATGCGTGGTTTGATCCCGCCGCTTTTATCTTTTATCCTTTACGGCTCATCCTCATCGCCACGTTTGCCGGACTCGGCGGCGCGCTGTTCGATTCGTTCCTCGGCGCGACGGTGCAAGCAATCTATTTCTGCGACCGCGATCAAAAAGAAACCGAGTCGGCGATCCATCGGTGCGGCGAACGCACGCGGCTCATTCGCGGCTGGCGCTGGCTTGATAACGACTGGGTCAATTTTACATCCAGCGTCGTCGGCGCGCTTGTCGCTGTGATCGCCTATACCGCGCTTGGTTTTTGACACTCTACACACTCCAGAGTAGAATCGAACCCGATGCTGTACATTGTTTCGACTCCCATCGGCAATCCCGACGACATGACCGTGCGCGCGCTCCGCGTTCTGCGCGAAGCGAATGTGATCATTTGCGAAGAGCGGCGCGAAGGTGCGCGGCTCTTGCGTCATTTTCAAATTGACAACACGCTCGTCGAATTGAACGAGCATACCGAACGCGAATTCGTCCCGGCATTGATCGAACGCTTACAGCGCGGCGAAACGCTTGCCTTGATTTCCGATCATGGCACGCCCCTGCTCGCCGATCCCGGCGGGCGCTTGGTGGAACGCACAATTGCCGCGCAGATTCCAGTGAGCCCAGTCCCCGGCGCATCGGCTTTGCTATCCGCGCTTGTTGTCAGCGGCTTGGCACTCGAGCGATTTCGTTTCGTCGGATTCCTGCCCGCCAAAACCGAATTGCGCCGCGCCGCGCTCATCCAACTCCGCAACGAACGCGACACCTGGGTTTTGCTCGACGCACCATACCGCTTGAATGTATTGTTAGCTGATTTACGCGACATCATCGGCGCGGATCGCCGCATCAGCGTCGCGTGCGAATTGACCATGCCAACAGAAAATATTGTGCGTGGCACGACCGCCCAAGTGTGCGCGCATTTTGACGCGCATCCGTTCAAAGGCGAATTCGTGATCGTCGTCGCGGGAACATCATCCGTCAACGAAACGTCCAAACCGCATCGCAAAACCTAAAAAACATTATTGCCTGTTCGTTTTAACTCTTTACTCGGAGGTTTCCATGAAAGCTGTCATCTTGCTCGCCGGACTCGGCACGCGCTTGCGCCCGCACACGTACAGCAAACCCAAGCCGCTCGTCCCCGTCGCGGGTAAACCCGTGCTCGGCCACATTCTCGATAGTCTCGCCGGACTGCAACTCGACGAAACCATTTTTATCGTTGGCTATCTCGGCGATCAAATTCAAAAGTATGTCAGCGAATATTATCCGCATTTGCACGCGCGCTATGTGGAGCAAGCCGAGATGCGCGGGCAGGCGCACGCCATCGCGCTCGCGAAACAATACATCGATCAAGACGTGCTGATCATTTTCGGCGACACGATCTGGGAAACCGATTTCACGCGACTCAAGCAAGTGCAACACGACGGCTTGATCTATTCGCGCGAAGTGGAAGACCCGCGCCGCTTTGGCGTTGTGTTATTGAAAGATGGCTTTGTCACCAAGTTCGTCGAAAAACCCGCCACGCCGATTTCCAATCTCGCCGTCGTCGGCGTCTATTATTTCCGCGCGTGGCAAATGTTGATGCAAGCGATTGACGATATGATCACGCGCAACATTCAAACCAAAGGCGAGTACTTTCTCGCTGACGCAATGCAATTGATGATCGAACAAGGCGCCAAGCTCGAAGCCGAAACCATCGCGGTCTGGGAAGATTGCGGCACGCGCGAAGCAATCCTCAAAACAAATCGCTATTTACTCAAGCGGCACGGCACGCATGCGCCCTGGTTTGAAGGCACTGTCCTCGTGCCACCGGTCTATATCAGCAACAGCGCAACCGTCAAAAATTCGATCATTGGCCCGTACGTGTCCATCTCCGAAGACGCGATCATCGAAAATTCGATCTTGCGCGACTGCATCATCAGCGAAGGCGCACACATTGAAAACCACGTCCTCGAAGCGTCGCTCATCGGCAGTAACGCGCAAGTGCGCGGCGCATTCCAACGCATGAACGTCGGCGACTCGTCCGAAATTGATTCGAGCGGGCGCGAACAAAACGGAGCATAAAAATGAAACACTCTCTTTCACAACGCATTGAAGCCATTCCGCCGTCCGGCATCCGCCGCTTTTTCGATATTGCGGCGACGATGCAAGACGTGCTGTCGCTGTCTATCGGCGAGCCGGATTTTGTGACGCCGGATGTAGTCCGCCGCGCCGGCATCGCCTCGATTGAACGCGGTGAGACCAAGTACACCTCCAACTCGGGCACGGTTGAATTGCGGCGTGGCTTGTCCGCGCACCTCGCGAAAATGTATCAGGTCAGTTACGACGCGGAAAAAGAAATCCTCGTTACCGTCGGCGTGTCGGAAGCATTGCATTGCGCGATGCTCGCGACAATTGATCCCGGCGATGAAGTGATCGTGCCAGAACCATGTTTCGTCGCATACAAACCGAGCGTGCAATTTTGCGGCGGCACACCCGTCGTCGTGGACACGCACGTCGAAAACGATTTCCAGGTCACGGCGGAAGCCATTGAGCGCGCGATCACGCCGCGCACCAAAGCGATCCTGATCGGCTATCCAAATAATCCGACCGGCGCGGTCATGTCACGCGAAAACTTGATCCAAGTCGCGCAAGTCGCGGAGAAATATAATTTGCTGGTGTTCTCCGACGAAATTTATGATCGCCTCGTCTATGGCGTTGAGCATGTGTGCTTTGCGGGGCTTCCCGGAATGCGCGACCGCACGATCTTGCTCGGCGGCTTTTCCAAGGATTACGCAATGACCGGCTGGCGCGTCGGTTACGTGTGCGCCAATCCAGAAATTCTCGGCGCGATCCGCAAAGCGCACCAGTACATCATCATGAGCGCGCCGACAATGGGACAAGTTGCCGCGCTCGAAGCATTACTCCACGCCGAAGCGGACGTGCAAGACATGGTGCGCTCGTACGATCAACGCCGCCAGGTCATCGTCGCCGGGTTCAACAGCATCGGCTTGCCCACGTTCACACCGCGCGGCGCATTCTATGCCTTCCCGGACATTCGCCGTACCGGACTCACCTCGGAACAATTTTGCGAAAAGCTGATCTTGGAAGAACACGTCGCCGTTGTCCCAGGTTCCGCGTTCGGCGCAAGCGGCGAAGGTTTTGCGCGCGTCGCCTACGCCGCGAGCATGGCAAACATTGAAGAGGCGCTCACACGGATTGACCGGTTTGTCAAGCGGCAGAAATAAATTGCGCGACTCCATCCGCATAACGCTTCTTGCGAAGCATTATGCGGATGATTATTATGGGCTAGCAATGGATCCGTCCACTTGCTCGCATGAATTTAGCAATTCGCGGCATCGATGCCAAATAGGAATTGGGCGATACGTTTTTGAATGATCGGTATCCTGATCTCAAGGCGGACTATATCCTCGCCAATCCACCGTTCGCACGAATGAAATTCTTTCCATCGATGCACGCAAACTGGGGAAGATGATTAGCCGCCGCAAACAAGCTTAGCCGCCGAATTGCCGGCGCTGGCTGAGCCTGTCGAAGCCAGCACATATGAGGAGTGACGATGCCGTACATGTGTATTCTTGAATGTGCTGACGGCAGTTACTATACCGGCAGTACCTGGAATCTCGAAAGACGGTTGTGGCAACATCAAAACGGACTGGGCGCAAACCACACCAAAAAAACATCTGCCCGTCAAACTTGTCTATTGTGAGCAATACGATCGAATCAAAGATGCTTTCTACCGAGAAAAACAAGTGCAAGGTTGGAGCCGCCGGAAAAAGCAGGTGTTAATTGAAGCGCATCCAGAGAAACTGATCGAGTATTCAAAAAACTATACCCAGTATGGCAAAGATGCTTCACTGGCGACTGCAACGGTGGCTTCGACAAGCTCAGCCGCCATAGACAAGCTCAGCCGCCGCCGACAACCTTAGCCGCCGACAACCTC
>JBBIUF010000045.1:31938-33213 GCA_037440365.1 Chloroflexota bacterium | reverse complement strand
AGACCCGAAGGGTTTTCTAAAACCCTTCGGGTCTTTACTACCCAATCGAAATTTATCCTGCCGCGTTTCCAAGCACCGCTTGCACGATCCCTTGATACCCCTGCGCCGCCGCGAGCAAATCGCGGATTGCAATGCGCTCATCCACCACGTGCGCGTCGCCCTCGCTCGCCGGACCAAAACCAATCGTCGGCACGCGCGCAATGCCCGCGCTATACGCCGCGTTCGTGCAAAAGCGGTATGCGCCAACGCGCGGTGTGAGTCCAGCCGCGCGCAAGCCCTGCAACGCAGTTTGCACCAACGGATGCTCCTCGGCAAACACCCACGCCGGAAAAAATTTTGCGCCGCGCAATGTGCCGCCGCGATACGTTGCATGTTCGCCTGGCGCGATGGTTGCATTCACGTGTGTGGACGCCTCCGCGTAGGCGCGCAACACACTCTCCGCTGTTTCGCCCGGCAGTAAGCGGCGGTCGTACGTCACGCGGCAACGGCTCGGAATCACCGAATAGCCAGGGTACGGATCGGAAATAATATCGGTCAGCACCATCAACGCCGAACCCAGGAGCGGATCATTCGCGGTCGGCATCTGTTCGATGGCATCCACCGCGCGCAACATCATCAGCACCGCATTCACGCCCAGTTGCGGCGACGACGAGTGCGCGGGCTTGCCGATCGTTTCAAGTTGAATTTCCGCGCGCCCGCGTCCGCCGCGATTGAGATTCAACTCGGTCGCTTCGCCGATCACGACGAAATCCGGTTGGATCGTTTCCATCACGGCGCGGAGACTGACGCCCTCCATCACTTCTTCAAGCACGGTCGCGCTCACGACGATGCGCCCGGCGATGTTCGCGCGATCCACATTGGCGACGCCGTGAAGGATGGCGGCAAGCGCGCCTTTCATATCTGCCGTGCCGCGTCCGTAAATGTAATCGCCCTCAATCGGCGCGCCGTACGGATCGCGCGTCCACGGCAATCCCGCCGCAATGCCAACTGTGTCGCAATGCGCGTCGAGCAACAGCGTTTTCCCCGGTTGCGCGCCGTGAATGATGCCAATCGCGCTACCGTGCGCGTCTGCGTATACGCGATCAAATCCAAGCGCGCGCATCTCCGCCAGAATCACTTGAACAACATCCTGCTCCTGTCCGCTAAGACTGGGCGTGCGGACGAGTGTTTGCGTCAAGGCAATGAGCCGTTCCGAGTTCACGGTCATGTTCAACTCCTGATCATAGAATGGTTGCGCAATAACGATACAACCATTTGGTTCTGGGCACAAATCAC
>JBBIUF010000045.1:6754-31838 GCA_037440365.1 Chloroflexota bacterium | reverse complement strand
TTCCGCCTACTTGTTCTTGTGTTCCCACTCGGCTAGAAACTTTTCCGCTTCCATTTCCGCCATGCACCCATAGCCCGCGCTCACCACCGCTTGCCGGAAAATGTGATCGTGCGCTTCGCCCGCGGCAAACACGCCAGGGACGCTCGTGTGCAGACGTTCGTCCACGCGCAAATAGCCTTCTTCGTCCATCTCCAGTTGACCCGCGAACAATTGTGTGTTCGGCGTGTGACCGACATAGACAAACAAACCTTGCGCGGGTAATTCACTCGTCGCGTGCGTGCGCGTATCTTCCAGTACGAGTGCTTGCACCTTGCCGTTGCCTTTGACCTCTTTGATCACCGAGTTCCACACGAAATTCATTTTCGGATCGTTGTGCGCGCGGTCTTGGAGAATCGGTTGCGCGCGGAGCGCATCGCGGCGATGGATGATGTGCACCTTGCTCGCAAACTTGGTGAGGAACAAACCTTCTTGCAGTGCGCTGTCGCCGCCGCCCACCACCGCGATCTCTTTGCCGCGAAAGAAAAATCCGTCGCAGGTGGCGCAGTAGGAAACGCCGCGCCCGGCAAATTCTTTTTCGCCTGGCACATTCAACTTGCGCGCGGATGCGCCCGTAGCGATGATGACTGATTTCGCCTCGTACGTATCGCCGTTTTGCGTGGTCAGTTGGAATGGATGCGTTTTCAAATTGACCTTGGTCACAAAATCGGTGACGATGCGCGCGCCGAATTTCTCGGCTTGCTTTTGCATCAACGCGACGAGTTCCGGTCCGGTGACGCCTTCGGGAAAGCCGGGATAGTTTTCCACTTCATTCGTCGTCGCGATCTGTCCGCCGATTTCATTGCCGGTGATCAGGAGCGGGTTCAGGTTGCCGCGCGCCGCATAAATCGCCGCCGTCAAACCCGATGGTCCCGAGCCAATAATGATTACATTTTCTATCATAGTCAACCTCGTTCAATGTTCTATTTTGATCCACGCACTAGGCGAATCCCACAAATTTTTATTGACTGGGCTTGGGCGCAGTTGTGTGGACCAATGTCTGGAGCTTGCGTTGCGCCTGTCGTTCGCAATGACCTGGTTCTAAACGCTCAGCCCAGGTCGCCCAACTCGTACAGAATCGCGGATGCCGCCGCGAGTCCGGCGGTTTCGGCGCGCAAAATGCGCGGACCGAGCGAGACTGGCACAATCCCGTGTTCTTGCGCGAGCGCGATCTCGTCTTCGGCAAAGCCGCCTTCGGGACCGATGAACAAATTGATTTCGTGCGCTTGGGGGGCGTGTGCCAATGCTTCGCGCAACCCGCGCGCATGTTCGCCTTCCCAGGGAATCAACGCTAGTCCACGCGACGCGGCATCCTCGCACGCTTGCTTGAACAGCATCGCCGTGCCAAGCCGCGGCAGGATGGCGCGCCCCGCTTGTTCCGCCGCTTCGACGAGGATTTTGCGCCAGCGATCCTGCCTGCCATCGCTCACATCGTTCACACTGCCCATGATACAGCGCGCGGTCAGTGTTGGCACAAACGCCGCGATACCCAACTCGGTGCCTTTTTGCAACACCCAATCGAACTTTTGCCCTTTGAGCAAACCTTGGTACAGCGTGATCTGCGCGCGCGCTTCCGTATCGAGATTCCATTTTTCGATCACGCGCCCGCGCAGGGCATCGCGATCCAGCGTGACAATTTCAACGCGATATGCCGCGCCGGAATTGTCGAGCAAAATAATTTCCGCGCCGGGTTTCATCCGCAAGACATCGCGGATTTGGTGAACGCTCTCACCGCGCAATAGCGCGCGCGACTCGTGAATGGCTTTAGGCGAAATGAAAAATCGGTGCATCGGCAGATTCCAGTGATCAGGCGACCGATCTCACGCAGGCGATTTTCGCCCAATCAGCGCGACCCAATCGTCTTCTTGTTTTTTCTCAATGATTGTAATGCCGACGGCGTTCAAGGCTTCGACCACATCGTCGGCTTTGAAATCGAGAATACCAGACGCAATGATCATGCCATCTGCGCGCAACGCCGCGCCCACCGCAGGCGCGAGCGCGCAAATCACTTCTGCCAAGATATTGATGCAGACCACATCGAAAAGGTTACGATGAATTTCGGCGTCAATGGAGCCGAGTTCAACGCGCACATTCGTCGTGATCTGATTGGCGGCAAGGTTGCGCGTGGCGGTATCCACCGCAATCGGATCGAGATCGAGCGCGCGGATGTCGCGCGCGCCGAGTTTGGCGGACGTGATGGAGAGAATGCCGGAGCCAGTGCCGACATCCAGCACGCGCGGCGCGCCGGTCTGGTATTCTTCCAGCGCGATCATGCACAGGCGCGTGGTCGGATGCAAGCCCGTGCCGAACGCCATGCCGGGATCGAGTTCGACGACGCGATCGGTTGGCTTGGGCGTGTACGCGAGCCAGGATGGTTTGATGACCAGGTTTTTACCGAGATGCAAAATGGTATAGAATTTTTTCCACGCTTCCGCCCAATCTTCTTCGGCGAGTTCGCGCGTTTGCGGTTCGGACATGGCGCGCAGTTGCGCGAGATGCCACAGCGCGTTTTGCGCGCGCGCCAAGCCATCGGGATCGTCTGCCGCGAAAAAAGCGCGGACGGTAAACGCCCGCGCTGAATCAAATGGTTCGTGTGTGTCCGGGAGGAGCGTTTGTTCAATCGCCGCGCCGGTTTCGACAAGTTCGTTGAGGACGGCGGCGGCGGCTTCTGCGCCTTCCGCGTCGGTCTGGACTGCCAGCTCGATCCAATTCATCCTTTGAGTTTATCCTTCATTTTGTCAAAGACGCCTTTTTCGTGCGACGGCTCTTTGCCCAGCGTGAGCGCAAATTCGCGCATCAACAGTTTTTGTTTTTCGGAAAGTTTTTTCGGCACATGTACTTGGACAGTGACGATCAAATCGCCGCGCCCGTTGCGCCGCAAATACGGCACCCCGGCATCCTTGATGCGAAACGTCTGACTGTGTTGCGTGCCTGCCGGAATTGTAAATTGCACATCGCCGGTGAGGGTTGGCACTTCAATTTCATCGCCGAGCGTGGCTTGAGCGATATTGATCGGCAGATTTAATAGCAAGTCATTGCCTTCGCGCTCAAAGAGCGGATGCTTTTTGATGTTGCACACGACGTAGAGATTGCCATTGGGCCCGCCGCGCGTGCCCGCTTCGCCTTCGCCCGCGAGCCGAATTTGCATTCCATCATCCACGCCTGCGGGAACGGTCACTTTGATCTTGCGCGTGGTTTGCACCCGTTTCTGACCCTTGCAAGTGGAACACGGCGCAATGACCACTTCGCCTTCGCCGCCGCAACGCGGACAGGGCGCGACGTTCACAAATTGCCCAAAGATGGATTGTTGCGCGCGCCGGACTTCGCCGGTGCCTTGGCATTGCGGACAGCGCACTGGGTTTGTCCCAGGTTCTGCGCCGCTCCCGTTGCACTTGGTGCAGGTCTCTAGGCGCGGAATCTCCAATTCTTTTTCGCATCCAAAGACGGCTTCTTCAAAAGCCAGGTTGAGATTGTATTTGAGATGCGAACCGGGTTGTGGCCCGTGCCGCGCTCCCGACCGTGAACCAAAGCCAAAGAATTCCTCAAAGATGTCCGAAAAGCCGCCAAAGCCGCCGCCGGAGAAATCGCCAAAGCCGCCTTGCGGTGGGTTGTGGCCATAGCGGTTGTAGAGCTGGCGTTTTTCCGGATCGGAAAGTACCTGGTACGCTTCGCCAGCTTCCTTGAATTTTTCAGCGGTTTCCGGATTGTCCGGATTCGCGTCAGGGTGGAATTGCTTGGCGAGTTTGCGAAAAGCGCGCTTGATGTCGTCGTCGTTTGCGTCTCGGCTCACGCCGAGCACTTCATAATAATCTCGTTTGTTAGGCACGGCGGCTATTATATGCAAAAGGCGGCATTTAGTAAAGCGGAATGACACTGCCCTATGCTCGATCAAAATTCAGCCTGCGTCTAGGTTATTGCGACGAGTGGCCTTGGCGACGAAGCAAGCCCCGATTCTGAATGATTGTGATATAATCGCCGCGATGGAAAAATCAACTTCTCCCAATCCAACAACCGGCGGCACTGGCACGGCGAGCGATGCGATTGAAATTCTGCAAGGGCAGAGCAAAAAGGGCTGGCTCGCGCGGCTGTTACCGTTTCTCGGTCCGGCGTTTATTGCGTCAATTGCGTATATGGACCCGGGCAATTTTGCGACGAACATTCAAGGCGGCGCGCAGTTTGGCTATATGTTGCTGTGGGTGATTGTCGCCAGTAACTTGATGGCAATGCTGATTCAATCGCTGTCCGCGAAACTGGGCATTGCCACCGGGTTGAATTTGGCGGAACAATGCCGCGAACATTTTCCGCGCTGGGTGGTCCTGGTGATGTGGGCTTTGATGGAACTCGTCGCCGTTGCCACCGACCTGGCGGAATTTCTCGGCGCGGCGATTGGGTTCAATTTGCTTTTTCACATTCCGTTGCTCGTCGCCGGAATACTCACCGCGATCATCACCTTTATCATCCTGGGTCTGGAGCGTTACGGCTTTCGCCCGCTCGAAGCGGCGATCAGCGCGTTCATCGGCGTCATTGCCCTCAGCTATCTCGTCGAATTATTTTTGGGCAAGCCGGACTGGGCGCAGATTGGGTTTCACGCGGTCGTGCCGCAATTCTCCGGTGTGGAAAGTGTTCTGCTTGCCAGCGGCATTCTTGGCGCGACGGTGATGCCGCACGTCATCTTTTTACACTCGGCGCTGACCCAGGGTCGTATTGTGACCCGCGATCCGCACCAGTTGCGGCGGCTCTATCGGTTTGAATTACTCGACGTGATGCTGGCGATGGGTGTCGCCGGGCTGGTCAACATGGCGATGCTCGTGGTTGCCGCATCCACGTTTTACGCGCAAGGGCTGAACAATGTGGGCACGATCGAAGAAGCCTACCGCACGCTCGAACCCTTGTTGGGGAGCGCGGCGAGTTGGATTTTCGCAATTTCACTGCTCGCGTCCGGGTTGTCGTCGTCCACTGTTGGCACAATGGCGGGCCAAGTGATCATGCAAGGATTTTTGCGCCGCCATATCCCGCCGTGGATTCGCCGCCTGGCGACCATGGTCCCGTCGTTGCTCGTCATTGCGATTGGACTTGATCCGACGCGCACGCTCGTGCTTAGCCAGGTGGTCCTTAGTTTCGGTTTGCCGTTTGCCGTGATTCCGCTCGTGATGTTCACGGCGCGCCAAGATATTATGGGCGTGCTGGTCAATCGGACAAGCACGACTATCATCGCCAGTCTCGTCGCCGCGTTCATCGTCGCGCTGAATATCTTTTTATTGTATCAAACCATTTTCGGCGGAGGCAGTTAAATGTTCAAACGAATTCTTGTTCCGCTTGATGGTTCGCGGCTCGCGGAATCGGTGTTGCCGGTTGCGGCGTATCTTGCCGAAAAACTAGGCGCAACCTTGTTGCTGTTTCACGCGATTGAGCAAGCCGCGCCCGATACGGTGCATGGCGATCACCACTTGTCCGATCCGACCGAAGCGCAAGCGTATCTCAACCAGTTAGCCGTGCGCGTGGCGCATGGGCCCGTCATTGTCGAAAAACACGTGCATTCGGTTGGCCAACCTGACGTGGCTAAAAGTATTATTGAGCATTGTGTGGAACATCAGATCGATCTCGTCGTGCTGTGCGCGCATGGCGGGAGCGGCTGGCGGGAGCGCATTGTCGGCAATATCGCGCAACAAGTCATCGCGCGCGGCACGACGCCGGTGCTGTTGGCGCGTCCGATTGAAAATCCGCGCGACTTGGCGTTCTATAAAATTTTGGTGCCGCTCGATGGTACGCCGCATCACGAGCCCGCATTGCCGATTGCGACTGAGATCGCGCGCGCGTGTGGCGCGGCATTGCGCCTGGTCAATGTCGTACCCACGACCAGCACCTTGTCGGCGGAGCGCGCGGGGACCGGCGCATTATTGCCGACGACAATGGCGGCGGTGTTGGAGTTGGCGCAACGCAATGCCGTCGTGTATTTGCAAGGGGTGATTCAAAAGTTATCCAGCGCGGGTTTGCCGGTGACGGCCGAAGTGGCACGGGGCGAAATCGCTCCGGCGATTCTGGATGCGGCAAGACGGACGAGCGCGGACTTGATCGTGATCGCAACCCACGGTCGTACGACGATTGGCGCGTTTTGGTCAGGCAGTGTCACGCCGAAAATTGTCGGGCAGTCGGCGGTGCCGGTCTTGCTGGTGCGCGTGCAAGGCGAAGAATCGGCGCGCTAGAATTTTTGCAAATGAAAAACCAGGTGTCTCGATAACACCTGGTTTTTTAATTTACTTGCCGCGTACTCGGCGGCTATTTTTGCGCGCGTTGCGCGAGGCGCTGACCAAAGCGGCGTTCGTTGCCCGCCCGCAGGCGTTCAATGTTCGGGCGATGCACAACGATCAGAATGACGCTGACGATCAGTGCCATGACGACATAGCTCCAGGGCGTATAGCCGAGCGCCGCGAACATGGCCATCTCGACTGAAAATAACACGGCGACGGTGAGTGACGCGAGCGACGCATAGCGCCAAATGGCTAACACGATCAGCGGAATCGGCGCGAGGATTAACACGGGCGGAAATAGCGCGACTGCCGCGCCGACGGTTGGCGAGACGCCGGCACCGCCGCGACCCTGGACCATAATGCGTTGAAGCCAGCCGAGCGGGGGTGCGGCAAACGTCGCGTTCGGATCGGGTTTTGCTAGCAACGCGATCCAGATGGACCAGTTGTGTCCGATCAAGACGCCCAGCACAGCGGCGGCGTGCGCGCCGTGCGTTTCGGGAAATAGCGCGCGCGCGAGCAACACGGCGAGCACGCCTTTCAGCACATCGCCAATCACGGTGATGGCAAACGCGCCCCAGCCCGCCGTCCGCAACACGTTGGTGCCGCCGGTGCGACCACTGCCGTGCCGACGGACATCAATGTTCCACATCTTGGCGGCGAAAAAACCAGTTGGGAATGCGCCCAGCACATAACCAATGATGCCACCGGCAAGCCAGGAAAGAATTGGAATCAGCATGGTAAACTCCCGTAGCCAATCTCGGTCATCTATATTCAACGTCAACACACATGACCGACACAGATCGCGCGAGCCGGATTATGAATGACGGGAATATGCTTGTATCAACCCCTCCGCGCTACGCGCGTTACGCGCGCTTGTGCACGAAATTGGCGAGCGCGGCGACGGCTTGATGCGGATCGTCGAGCGGCAACGTCAGGCGTTCCATCGGGCAGAGGCCATCGTTGCGTTTGTTGAGGATGAATGGGACGAGGCGATCATATTCGAACGCGATGTGATCGCGCGCGAGCGCGTCAGATGCGGCTTGACTGGCAAGCGGTGAATACACCGTTTGGATTTTTGCGGCGCGCGCAATCATCGCCACGGCTTTACCGACAATTTTATCGGCGAGCGCGGCGCCTTGAGTGGCTGGGCCTAATTCGGCAACGGCTTCGAGTAATTCACCCACGCCTTCGCGGGTGCCGGTGCGGAGAATGGTTCCCGTCTGCACGATCACAAACGCCAGTCCGTCACTGGTCAATTTTTGTTTGGCAAGTTCTAAATTTGTCATAGCCAGAGTTTAGCACCGCACAGCGCGAGTGTCAACCGCGCGGCGCAACGCAAATTTTCAACATTTTTTTGACTTTTCGCTGGGTTTATTGGACAATGCGGCAAAAAGGAGAGACCGATGGCAGAAACGATTCGCACATTCATCGCAATTGAATTGGACGAGGCAACGCAGCGCGCGCTGGCAAGCGTGCAAGCGCAACTCAAACGCGAACGCGGCGCATCGGCGGTGCGTTGGGTCGCGCCTGCCAATATCCACATCACGTTAAAATTTCTAGGCGATGTGGTCGCGGCACAGCTACCCGCCGTCCAAGCCGCTGTGACGCAAGCGTGCGCTCAGGTCACCCCGTTCACGCTGACGCTGGGCGGCCTGGGCGCATTTCCGAGCGCGCAACGTGCCAATGTGATCTGGGTTGGCGCGCAAGGACAAATTGAACTGGCGGCGCAATTGGCGCAACGAATGGATGAGGCATGTGCGGCGCTTGGTTTTGCGCGCGAGGAGCGACCGTTTACCGCGCATCTCACGCTGGGGCGCGTTGGGCGCGAAGCATCGCCGCGGGATCGGCAACTCATCAGCGCAATGCTCGCGCAAGCGAAGGTAGGCGAGGTTGGCGTGGTGCGAGTCGAGCGGCTCAGCGTGATGCAAAGCAGGTTACAAGCCGGGGGGAGCGCGTATACGCGATTGAGCGCGGTTGAATTGACGAGCCAAACGTGAGCAAATAAAAAACGTGGAATGTCAGGAATGACATTCCACGTTTTTTTATTCAGCGGCCACGCGTTTCTGATAAAAGCATAACAGCGTACTGCCATACGCGCGTTGATCGTATAATGCGAGTGTGGTCAAGCGGAGTTCGCGATATTCTTTAGGATGGATTTGCGCGACGACGATCCCAGATTCGCTGAGCAAATCATGCTTGTCCAGATTGGCGAGTGTGTCTGCCCACAAGTCCTTGTATTGCGGCGGCGCAACATAAATTAGATCGAATGGCGCGGTGTGCCTGCCGCGAATAAACTTGAACACGTCGAGGCGCACAATTTTGGCGTGCGCGTCAAGCCGGGTCAGATCGAGATTCTTGCGGATGGCGATTAGCGCATCGCGATCCAATTCGACAAAGGTTGCCGCGCGCGCGCCGCGTGACAGGGCTTCAATGCCAACACTGCCTACTCCGGCGAACAAGTCCAGCACGTTTGCGTCGACCACGTGCGGACCGAGGATATTGAACAAGCTGGTTTTGGCGCGATCGGTGATCGGACGGGTGGCTTCGCCGGCGGCGCGCAAGGTGCGTCCGCGTGCCGTGCCAGAAATTACGCGCATGCTCGTTTCTCCGTGAGTCTCATTGCAATTCTTGAATCCATTGTTCAACCTCAGCGCGGTCAGGCGCGCTGGGATCGAGTTCGAGGTATTTTTGGAAATCGGCGCGCGCGTCAACCTTTCTGCCCAGGTCGCGCAACGTCATGCCGCGATTGTGGTATGCGATCGTCATCGTCGGATCCAATTCGAGCGCCTTGTTGTAATCCGCCAACGCGAGTTCGAGTTTGCCTTGATCGTCATACGCAATGCCGCGATTGTGATAGACGCGCGCCGCATCCGGCAAGAGGGTGATGGCTTGGCTATAATCCGCGATAGCGCGATCGAGATCGCCGCGATCGTAATACAGGATGCCGCGATTATAGTACGCGCGCGCGAATTGCGGATTCAGCGCGATGGTCTGTGTGTAATCGGCGAGCGCGTGCGCAACATCGTGTTTGTCTTCATACGCAATCGCGCGATTAAAATACGCCGCGTACAATTTCGGGTCGAGTGCAATCGCCTGCGTGTATTCCGCGATGGCTTGGTCCACGTTGCCTTCGGCATAGGCGCTCTCAGCGCGGCTGAATGCGGTTGGCTCGATAGTCTTGGGCGCGGCAAGTGCGCTGGGCGGTGGGTATGCTGGCGCGTTGGGTGGTGCGGGATAGGGTTGCGCGGCGGGCGCGCCTTGCGGTCCCGGATACGCCACCGAGGTGGGGATGGGTGTGTTGCATGCGGCGATGGCGCATGTACTCAACCACACCACCAGGATCAAAATGTTTCTAGCCATCGGCAATTTTTCCTATCTGAATTGAACTTGCTTGGCTATTCTACATTAAATTGCGTAATGCGTCCAACCGAAAAAAACGGGGCGACT
Organism: Chloroflexota bacterium; assembly: GCA_037440365.1. Lineage (GTDB taxonomy): Bacteria > Chloroflexota > Anaerolineae > UBA4142 > UBA4142 > JBBIUF01. The sequence continues at coordinate 22,107 of JBBIUF010000045.1, read as the reverse complement.
CGGCGTCGCCCCGTTGAATTATTTGCGTTTGTTTTTCTTGCGCGATTTTTTTGTTTGGGTTATTTTTCTTTGCGCAATTTTCTTGCCTTGCCCTGATTTTGTGGTTTTCTTTTTTGGCGCAGGTTTTGCGCGTTTGGGTTTTTCGGGTGTGCGCCCTTCCAAACTTGCCACTTGCGCGTCGAGTTTCAACACCCGCTCTTGGTTTGCCGTGAGGGTGTCACGCATTTTTTGCACAACCTCGGCGGGCGCTTTTTTGCTGAAATCGCTCGCGAGTTGTTTTTCCGCGCGCTCGATCGCGCCGCGCACGTTGGCGCTCTCTTTTGCCAACCGCGCTTTTTCTTTTTCCACGTCGATCATGCCCGCGATGGGCAAATAGATTTCGACTTTGCTGACCACGAGCGCGAGCGCTTGCGCGGGCTTGGGCGCGCGCTTTTCGATTTGGAACGCGGCCGGATCGAGCCGCGCGAGCAACGCAATCGTTTCGCGTTGCGATTCGAGCAATGCGATGGTCGCGCCCGCCGAAATGATCGCCGGAATGCGTTTGCCCGGCTCCACGTTGAATTCGGCGCGCGCGTTGCGGATCGCGCGCACGATTTCGATCACCGTGCCAAAATCTTTTTCGGCGCGCGCGTCAAAGAACTTGCGATTGGCTTTGGGCCACTCGGCGTTAATGATCGCGTCGGTGGTCGTTGGCATTCCAAACGCCTTGAGTTGTTGCCAAGTCTCTTCGGTGACGAATGGCATCGTTGGATGAAGCAAGCGCAAGCCCGCGTCGAGCGTGTGAAGCAAAATCGCGCGGGTGCGTTGCGCGGCGGCATCGTTGCTGTAAAGCGCGTTCTTCGCCGCTTCGATATACCAATCGGCGAATTCGCTCCACAGGAAATCGTGCAGTTGGCGTGTGCCTTCGCCGAAATCCCAGGCGCGATACGATTTGTCGAGATTCGCGATCACGTGATTCAAGCGCGAGAGAATCCAGCGATCAGCGAGCGGCAACGATTTCGGATCGGGAATCGGCACAATCGGTTCATCTGCTTTCAAATTGCTCGTGATAAACCGGGCCATGTTCCAAAGCTTGTTCGCAAAATTGCGTGCGTGTTCGACCTTTTCGAGATCGAGTTTGGTGTCGTTGCCGGGTGCGGACGAGGTGATGATCGTAAAGCGCAAAGCGTCCGCGCTGTAATCCGCGATCACATCGAGTGGATTGTCGCCGGGTTGCGGATTCGATTTGCTGATCTTGCTTCCGTCCTTGTGGCGAATCAAGCCGTGCAAATACACGGTATGGAACGGCGCTTGCCCGGTAAATTCCAAGCCGTCCATGATCATCCGCGCGACCCAGAAGAAAATAATGTCGTAACCCGTTTCAAGCACCGAGGTCGGATAGAAATATTTAAGGTCAGCGGTTTCGTCGGGCCAACCCAGGGTTGAAAAGGGCCACAGCCCGGACGAGAACCAGGTGTCGAGCACGTCTTCATCTTGGCGAATGTTGGTCGAGCCGCATGTGCCGCACTGCGTTGGATCGGTGCGCGTGCAGGTCTGGTGTCCGTTCTCGCAATACCACACAGGAATGCGATGTCCCCACCACAGTTGGCGGCTGATGCACCAGTCCTTGATGTTTTGCATCCAGTTGAAATAAGTCTTGTTGAAGCGATCCGGCACGATGGTGATCTCGCCGGTCTTGACCGCTTTGATTGCTTTTTTTGCGAGCGGCGCGATTTTCACAAACCATTGCGTCGAGATCAGCGGCTCGATGACGGTGTTGCATCGTTGGCATCGTCCAATCGCCATGGCGTGATCGGCGATGTGATCGAGCAAGCCATCGCGCTCTAAATCTTCCACGATTTTTTTGCGCGCCGCGTAGCGATCTAGCCCGGCATATGCACCGCCGTTTTCATTGATCGTTGCGTCCTTGTTCATAACGTTAATGATCGGCAAGTTGTGGCGCGCGCCAATCTCATAGTCCGTCGGGTCGTGCCCCGGCGTGACCTTGACCGCGCCCGTGCCAAACTCGGTTTCCACTGCGTCGTCGGCGATGATTGGAATCGCGCGGCCCAGCGCGGGCAGGATCGCGTTGCGTCCGATGAGGTGCGTGTAGCGCGCATCCTTGGGATTCACGGCGACTGCTGTATCGCCCAGGATCGTTTCGGGGCGCGTGGTGGCGACCATGATAAATTCATTGTCGCCGCCTTCCAATCGATATTTGATATAGTAGAGTTTGCCTTGCTCGTCCTCGTGATCCACTTCCAAATCGCTGATGGCGGATTCGTCGTGGGGACACCAGTTCACGAGGCGCGGGCCACGATAGATCAATTTCTTTTCGTAGAGGCGCACGAACGCTTCACGCACTGCGCGCGACAATCCTTCGTCGAGCGTAAAGCGTTCGCGTGTCCAGTCGCACGATGCGCCCATGCGGCGAATCTGGTGCGTGATCATACTGCCGTACTCGGCTTTCCATTCCCACACGCGCTTGACAAATTCCTCGCGTCCCAGGTCGCGGCGCTGGATGCCTTGCTTGGCTAGATTTTTTTCCACGACGTTTTGCGTGGCGATACCGGCGTGATCGCTTCCTGGCACCCACAGCGTCGGTTCTTGCATCATGCGATGCCAGCGAATCATCAGGTCTTCGAATGCGATGAACATGGCGTGACCGTGATGCAGTTCGCCGGTGACGTTTGGCGGCGGAATCGAAATCACAAATGGTTTTTTGCCGGGCTCGATGCGCGGTTTGAAATAGCCGCGCGCTTCCCACCAATCGTACAATCGCTCTTCGACTTGTTTCGGATCGTACGCTTTGGGCATTTCAGTTGGTTGAGCCATTTTAATTACTCCTCGGTGATCTACGAATCAGCACGAATAAAAAAAACCTTTCACCTCAAGGGCGAAAGGGAATCGCGGTACCACCTTGTTTAGTTGGCTAGTCGCCTAACCAACGTTCTCTGCGCTCTAACGGGCTGACCCGCAAAAATCTACTGCGCGTTGCGTTTCGATTTTTGAACTCCCCGGCGACGTTCGAGCGGCTCGCTGAAAAGGGCTTGCACCCGACGGCCCTTTCTCTCTACCAGCGCGTTGCGCTCTACTCTTCCGGTTCAACGTTTATATGTGATTGACGCGATTCTACCACGAGTGATGCGTGGTGTCAAACATTCATCGTTTGTTCCAACGATACCGCCGCCGCGCTTCAAAATATGCGCCGAGTGACTGGATGAAAATACTCGTGACGGAGGCATACGCAATGATTTTTTGACTCGTGGCTTGAATGGTCACGCCTGCGAAAATTTTGGTGTGGGGTCCAAAAAATAGCAGATACAAATAGACCGCCAGGATCGCGGCAAAGACACCCAAGACCAACGCATAGCGTTTGGGATAGCGGCGGTCGCGGCTTAACACAGGCAAATACAACGCAGTCGCCGCCGCCAGGATTACAAATGCCCAATAGATCAATGGGCTAGTCTGATCAGTGTCTAGGTTAGCGGACGTCAGCGCAATGCCAATAAAACAAACGCCTGCCGCAATGCCCGCGAGCGAACCAAGCCAGGCGAGACTGGCGTCAGCCCAGGTGCGCGTAAAAAAACGCGGAAACAAAATAAAAAACACGATCAGCACCACGCCAATGCTCGCCAAAGAAAATGTGAATAACCAAGCGGCGATTGGGTTGGGTTGCCCCTGCGGCGTTAGGGTTCGTCCCAGGTCACTGAAAAAAATATCAGAGACCGAATCGCCGACGGTTGTTGGATTGGTGAGTGTGCCGCCGGGGTCAACCGCCCTCGCCAACGTGGTCAAGCCAACGAATAACAAGCAAAAGAGCGCAATGACGATAAAAATATCTTGACGCAGAAATTTGGTTACCATGACGATCGCCCTCGTGTTAGAATGTCCGAGTCACGAAAAAAACGCGCGAGCCGATTGAACTGAATTACGCCAGTGCGCTGGTCCGATCTGATTTTACGCGAATACGCAAGACGGTATGGACTAGGGAGGGTTGCCGCGTTGGCGTAGGGGCACCCGCATGCGGCTGGTGATGCGCTAGCCTTGCCCGTTCTGCCATTGAATCTCCCATCTCGAAATTGGCGTCGCCACTCTATTCCGTTTTGGCAACCCAAGCTTGCGCACTCGTATTATACCCTTGCCCCGCGCTTTACGCAAAGGGTTCAAATTGACTCGGCCAAAATGGTGGTGAAATCAAGATACTGTAACGCTGGGTTTCGCCATGCGGCCAAATGTGATGGCGTTCAGGCATGTCCGGTAAAACTCGTGCCGCCAGCTTGCGCGCTCAATGTGACTGTGGCGGGATTGGACTTGATTGCGCAACCTCACAATCCGCGTCGCTGATTGCACAGTGCGCGCGCCAAGCCAATGTATTTGCAAATATTCTGGATACGCATAACATTAGCCCGCGACCAAATTTGATTATTTCGATTGAGGAGCTCAATGCCACATCTCTTTTCATCATTCACCTTGCGCGGAGTTACGTTACGCAACCGCATTGCCATGTCGCCGATGTGCATGTACAGCGCAGGCGCGGATGGACTGGCGACTGATTGGCACTTGGCACATCTCACCGCGCGCGCCACCGGCGGCGTCGGTTTGATCATTACCGAAGCGACCGCCATAGAAGCGCGCGGGCGCATCAGCCCGAACGACCTGGGTTTGTGGAGCGACACACAGATTGAACCTCTTGCGCGCATTGTGCGTTTATGCCAAGCGCAAGGTGCGGTGATGGGCTGTCAACTCGCGCACGCTGGACGCAAAGCGTGGAGCGCAACCAAGGGCGTTGGCCCGGCGGTCCCGCTTGCGCCAAGCGCGCTTCCATTTGATGCTGGCTGGGTTGTGCCGCACGCGTCCAGTCTTGCCGAAATTGACGCGCTGGTTTTAGCGTTTCGCGCGGCGGCACAACGCGCGCAGGCAGTCGGCTTGGACATGATCGAAATTCATGCCGCGCATGGATATTTGCTCCACGAATTTCTTTCGCCGCTTTCCAATCAGCGCACCGATGACTATGGCGGTACCTTGGCGAATCGCGCGCGGCTTTTGCTCCGCGTGGTGGATGCGGTGCGCGCAGTGTGGCTTGAGCAGAAACCGCTTGGCGTGCGTTTATCTTGCACCGATTGGACCAATGGCGGTTTGCAAATCGGCGATTTGGTACAGGTTGCCGGGTGGCTCAAAGAACGCGGCGTGGACTTGGTGGATTGTTCGTCCGGCGGCAATGTCCCCGTCGCGCCGCCAACCCAGCCCGGCTATCAAGTGACGTTCGCCGAACAAATCAAACGCGAAACCGGGATCGCGACGATGGCAGTCGGCTTGATCACAACACCCGCGCAGGCAGATGAAATTATTCAGAATGCACGCGCCGACGTGGTGGCGTTGGGACGCGAATTATTGCGCCACCCGCACTGGCCGCTGGATGCCGCCAAGACCTTGAACCAGGATGTCGCATGGCCCACGCAATATCTTCGCGCGAAATAAACGCATCCGCCAGAATGTTAGCGCGTCGATGAAAGGAACACGCGATGGATGAGCTGAATTTCAAAACAGTAACGGAGCTGGCGCGATTGCTACGCGCGCGCAAACTATCCTCAGTTGAAATCACCACTCACTTTCTCAAACGCTTGGAGAAATTCGGACCGCGCTATAACGCGCTCGCGGAACTTACACGTCCCCTGGCGTTAGCGCAAGCGCGGCGCGCTGACCAACGTTTGCGTGCCGGAGACATTCCGTCACCCTTGTTAGGTATTCCCTACGGCGCCAAAGATTTACTTGCGACCAAGAACATTCCGACGCGCTGGGGCGCGCCGCCCTACCGCGATCAAGTGTTTAATTACGATGCGGCAGTCATTCAAAAACTGCGCGATGCCGGCGCGGTGTTGATTGGCAAATTGGCAATGGTTGAACTGGCGGGTGGCGGCGGCTATGAATTTGCCAGCGCCTCATTGCACGGTCCCGGTTTGAATCCGTGGAACCTCAACCATTGGTCGGGTGGATCGTCCTCCGGCTCTGGCAGTGCTGTCGCCGGCGGACTCGTTCCCTTTGCGCTCGGTTCAGAAACCTGGGGCAGTATTGTGTCGCCCTCGACTTATTGCGGCATTACCGGCTTGCGCCCAACTTGGGGTTTGGTCAGTCGCTTTGGCGCGATGGAATTAGCGCCCACCATGGACAAGATCGGACCGATGGCGCACAGCGCCGAGGATTGTGGCTGGGCATTGCAGGCAATCTCTGGTCAGGATGCGCGCGACGACGCAACCTTCGGAATGCCCACATTTCGATTCCGCCCGCATATTCCAAACCGCGTATTTCGATTAGGAGTTTTGCCCGCCGATTTTTCCGACGCCCCGGATGTCGCGCGCGCTTTTGATGCCGCTCTCGCCACGTTTCGCGGCGCAGGGATTAAAATCGCGCGCGTCGCAATGCCCGATTATCCGTTTGCCGAAATTGCGCGCGTCATCTTGGGCGCCGAAGCCGCTACGGCTCACGCCAAATTAATCGCAAGCGATCAACTCGACGAACTCGTTGACGCCAGCCAACGCCAAGGGCTAAAGCACGACTTCGAAATCACGGCGGTTGCTTATTTACAAGCGTTGCGCGATCGCGATCGCCTCGCCGTCGAAATCAGAAAAATTGCGAGCCGCTTTGACGCACTCGTCTCGCCCTCGGTCATCGGGGAAGCGATTACGCTGGACACTAGTTTGCTGACGCTCGTCCGCAAACGTGGCAGTTACACAGTGCTGGGCGCGCTGTTCGGTTTGCCGAACCTGGCTCTGCCAATGGGCTTGGGCTCGCACAATTTACCGCTCGGCCTTTCGCTAACTGGCAAACCCTTTGACGAGAACACCTTGTTGCACCTGGGTATGCTGTTTCAACGCGAAACCCAATGGCATCAGATGCGCCCGCCCGCCGACCCTGACTAATCCGTTGTGCGTGTTGAGCCAACAGGATCATGCGCCGGATTTCTGCTAGAATTTTTTTCGCCAACGTTCGATCACGACACCCATTGAATCACAATCAAGGAGGATTATGAAATTAGCAACATTCGAGTATCGCGGCAAAATCAGCATTGGCGCAGTCCGCGATCACGAGCTTGTTTCACTCGAGGTGGCCGCGCCTGACATGCTGACGCTGATTGATGGCGGCGCGGATGCTTTACAGCAAGCACAACGCGCGCTGGCGAGCGCAAGCACGGCGATCCCGCTCGACCAAGTGCGCTTACTTGCGCCAATTCCGCGCCCACGCAAAAACATTTTTGCCATCGGGCGCAATTATGCCGACCATGCCAAAGAGTCCGCTTCGGCGCGCGGCGAACAAGTGACGCCGCCCGTAATTTTCACCAAAGCGCCTACCACCGTCAACGCGCCTTTTGGCGATCTCGTTCTTGACGCTACTGTGTCTGAACAAATTGATTGGGAAGTTGAATTGGGCGTTGTCATCGGCAAACGCGCGCGCAAGGTTGCACAAGCGGATGCGCTCGGTTATGTGTTTGGCTATACCGTGTTAAACGATGTCACCGCGCGCGATCTGCAAAATCGCACCTCGCAATTTTTTGTCGGCAAATCCTTGGACGGTTATTGTCCGATGGGTCCCTGGATCATCACCGCCGATGAAATCCCTGATCCGCAAAATTTGAATTTACAATGTTCGGTGAATGGCGTGGTGAAACAGACCGGCAACACCAGCAACATGATCTATCCAGTCGCATTGATGATCCAAGACCTATCGCGCGGCATGACGCTTGAACCCGGCGATCTCTTGGCAACCGGCACGCCCGCGGGCGTCGGTTTCGCGCGCAAGCCGCCCGAATTTCTGCAGGTTGGCGATGTGCTGGAAAGCGCCATTGATCATATCGGGGTCATTCGTAACCGCGTGATCAGCGCGTAACGTTTGCAATGCCAACGTGAACCAGTTCTGGAATGCGCATCCTGTCCCAGAACTGGTTTTGTTATTTGCCTGCGCCGCGCAGGCTCGTTCAGATTCATTTCCCCAGCCACGTATTTTTGTGGTAGAATCGAGACAATTACGGCGCGATCCGACCGCGCGTGTTTTCAATCATCCGATACGGTGACCAGATATGAGCAAACCCATTCCACCCGATCAAGCCCTGATTCGTTTGACACCCGCCGAGCAAGTGGAACGTTTTGCCGAAGCGTACCGCGCCGCGGCTAGTCCCGCCGCACTTGCGCGCATTGAAACGGCGACGCGTACCTTGGGCTTGCCGTTCACCGCCGACGAACAACTCGTCCTGGCGGCGCTCGACACGCCGGACAAGGTGCAAGCGTTTCTCAATACGCAAATTTATTACAATAACGATCACGTGTCGGTGGAGCAAGAGGAAACAGCCTTGTCGCCGCGCCGCGTATTGCAGATGGGCATCGCGCATTGTTTCGAAGGCGCGTTGTTCGCATACGCGGTGAATTTTTTGCATGGACATCAGCCGCGCCTCGTCTTACTGGAAGCGAGCCAGGATTACGATCACAATCTCGTGGTTACCCAAGATGCGCGTACCGGCTTGTTTGGTTGCAACGCCCATTCGCGCTGGCTTCATCTGGATGGACGCCGCGCCGAATATCCCACGATCCGCGCGCTTGCCGAATCGTACCAACCGTACTATTACAGCGACTGGACGAACGATCCAAACGATCTGACCCTCGTCGGATATTCCGAACCGTTTGACCTGATCGAAAAATTTGGCGTGGCGTGGATCGCCTCCGACGCAATGCTCTGGGATATTTACTATCTCTATGTGGATGATCGAACCCGCTTGCACTATCTCCGTGACGATTCAACTCCAACGCATGTCTATCCGCTCATCCGCGCGCTAGAAGAAAATTGGATTCGGGTGGACGCGCACGGCAAGCCATTCGTCAGCGTGCATGATCTGCCGCCCGTCGCGCAAACCTTGTGGAACGATTTTTGGCGCGCGTTCAAACGCGAAGCGATTCGCCCGCGCGGCGTCGCGCGCGCCATTGAAGCCGAATTTATGCGGCTCACTGGCACCACGCCGATTGACTTGCAAGACAATGCCGACGATTTTATTTATTTTCTCGAACGCGGTTATCGCGTTGAGCAATTATTGACCCAGACCTAATCGGCGTACCGGAGTTTGCATGTCTCGTATTTTTGTTCCAACCGCAAATGATTTCGCGCCCCATGCGACCTGCGACCTTGTCATCATCGGCGGCGGCGTGATTGGCGCGGCAACCGCATTTTATGCGACGCGCGCCGGACTGAAAACCATCGTCGTCGAAAAACGCGCCGCGCTGGGTGAACTCACTACCAGCGCAAGTCTCGCCGCGTTTCGCGCGCAATTCGCCGAGCGCGAAAACATTGCGCTGATGCGAGAATCGATCGGCGTGTTTGAAAATTTCCACGAATTGACCGGCAGTGACATCGGGTTGCATCAACAGGGTTATTTGTTTGTCACCACTGCGCCCGATGGATATGAGCGTGCGCGCGGGCGCGTGCGCGTGCAACAATCGTTTGGACTCGACGATGTGGAATTGCTGACCGGTGATCAAGCCCACGCGCGATTCCCCTATGTTACCCCCGCAATCACCGCCGCAACTTTTCGCCAACGCGATGGTTGGTTGTCGTCGCACGAACTCACGTATGGTTACGCGCGCGCGAGTGCCGCGCAATTTTTCGTTGAAACACCCGCGCTCGATTTTTGCCGCGCCGGAAATAAAATAATCGGTGTGGTTACCGCGCGCGGAGAAATTCATGCGCCGCACATTGTCATTTGCGCGGGGCCATTCGCCGCATCGGTGGCTCAATGGGCAGGACTCGATCTGCCGCTCACGAATGTGCGGCGACAACAACTCACGCTCGGCAAACACGCGCTCATTCCGCATGCCGCGCCGATGGTCGTGGATTCGGATACCGGCGCGCACTGGCGGCCCGAAGGTCCTGGCGCGGTATTTGGCTGGTCGCGCCCCGAACCGCCCAGTCCGCCGTTGGATTATGTGTCGACGGATTGGGATTTCCCAGCGATTATTTTAGATGGCGTTGCGCGGGTGGTGCCATTTTGGAATGAGGTGGCGGAAAATCTCAAACGCGCCGACCTGGGTTTGGTTGCGGGACAATACACCGAAACGCCCGATCAAAATCCCTTGATCGGCGCAACCCAGGTTGAGGGCGTGTGGCTCAATTGCGGTTACGGCGGACATGGCGTCATGGCCAGCGCGGGCGGCGCGCGCTTGTTTGTGGATACGCTCACCGGCGCGATGCGCGCAACGGATAATCCATTTCGCGCATCGCGTTTCACCGATGGCACGTACAAGCCCGCCGAAAAAATGGTACTGTAGAAATGTCATGGCGCCGAGTTCAGCCTGAATGTTTCAGGAGGAGCAAATGAATATAGCGCACATACCGCGTTACCCAGTGACGATTGCTGGCGAAACCACGCACATCGGCACGGCGAACGAATTAGCGATTGCGCTCGACGTGTTACAAGGTCAGCACGATCGCGCGATTCTCGAACAATTGCGCGCGCACCTGGCGGCAATCGTCGGTGGCTCCGCTGGTTTTACGAATGTGATGCGCTCGCTCGAACCCGCCAACCAGATATTTCTGATTACGGCAGTTGGCGATCAGTTGGCGGGTGTACTGGAATCCGCGCGCGTCTTGCGCGATCTGCTCGCCGCACTCGCCACCGAATCCGTCGAGCAACAGTTGCTTGCTACGCTCGGTCCGAGTGGCTTGCGCGCGCTGATCATTACGCCCTGGGAATTGGCGCAAGTGCTTGAATGGGTTTATGGACAGACGGATCGGCAGGTCATCGCATTACTCGGCGCGGATTATATCCGGCGTATGATTCGCAACGGCGATCAACTGGGGCTGGTTCTCACCGCGCTCGACGAAGCCGGGCAACTTGACTTGATCGAAAATATCGGCTGGGCGCAGGTGGTCCAAATTGTCAGCGATGGACGTGACCTGGCTTTTCTGATGCGCGCGTTGCCCGCCGTACTCAGCGCGCAATTGCTCACACACTATTCGCGCGAACAATTACTGAGCCTGATCGGCAATTCGCGCGATTGGGCCTATCTCTATGAGCGGCTCGAACCCGCCGAAGTAGAAATCGTGCTCAATACCTTGGGAGTCAAATAAAATGCCGCACGAACAAATTGCCACCTGGAAACGCGATCCAAGCAAACCTGGTTCGCTGGCGCGGCTTAACGGCAGTAAATATCGCCTGATTGATGCGCACCTGCACGTTGTCAATTTTGTGCAAGAGACCCCCGGCGGTGATGCGCTCTTGTATTACATGGATCAAGCGAACATCGGCAAGTCGGTGATTTTTGGCATGCCGGTCAGCAAACTGTGGGCAGAATATGATCGAGAGTCGCCGGATTATTATTTGGCGAATGATTCACCCTGTTACTATTACGGCTATACCGATGTCACGGTCGCCGAGTTTGTGCGCGCTTTGCCCGCGGCGCAACAGGATCGCTTGTTTCCGTTGATGTGCGGATTCAACCCCGTGGATCGCTACGCCGTCCGCCATGTCGAGCGGCTGTACGCGCAATACCCGGATGTGTGGAGCGGCATTGGCGAAATGTTATTACGGCACGATGACTTGACCGCGTTCACGTATGGCGAAAACGCGCGCGCGAATCACCGCGCGTTATATCCGATCTATGAGTTTGCTGGACAGTACGATTTGCCCGTGCTGATGCACCAGAACGTGACATCGGTGACCAAAAGCGATCACCCGGTTTATTTGCACGAGCTGGAAGAAGCCGTCCGCGAATTTCCGCGCACCCGTTTCATTTTCGCGCACTGCGGCATGTCGCGCCGGGTTAATGTGCCGTTCTATTACCAGATGGTCGAACGTTTGCTGGATCAATATCCCAACTTGTGTGTGGACTATTCGTGGATCGTGTACGATGTCGTGATTTGTCCCGATGGCAAACCTGAGCCCGACTGGCTCGCGCTCACCGAAAAATACAGCGACCGCATCTGTCTTGGCTCCGACCTGGTGACCAAGTTTGAGCGGCTGGGACCTGAACTGCAACGCTATGATGTGTTTCTCGATCAGTTGAGCGAAACCGCGCGCGCGAACGTGTGCTGGCAAACCGCCGAACGGATTTACGGTGGCAACAAGGGCAAGGTGAAAAACACGCCGCCGCGCGTCGCGCCCGAATGGCAGTCCCTTGTTCGCTAGTCGGTCAAGCCATCACCCGTTTTCTCTGTTTGGGAAAACGGGTCGGTTAGATCTTGCCCCATTGTTTGGATTGCCAATTGGGTTTATCATACGAGACAGCGGAGGAGTGCCACCCCAAGGACTCGTTAAATAATAAATTTCCGAGGGAATGCTCCGGCGAGCGTTCCCTACATAGCGTTCCTACATAGGGCGCGGACGCCGTTCCGCGCCAACACACGGGAAATTATTCTTTTACAAACCCTAACTGACGCGCATAAAAAACGCGCTGGCGCTCTGCCTGGTTTGGAGAAAAAACGTATGCCAGCTCTAGTTCAAATGCCTCAATCCCAAGTGGTTCGGTTAATTGGGCAAGCCGACCAACGCGAGTTTACGCTCTTGCTCGGCGCGGGCGCATCCAAAAGCTCCGGCGTTCCGCTCGCTTCGGAAATGATCCACGAGTGGCGCGATATGACGTATGAAGACGCCGGTTCACCAGCGGGCGGCGTCGCGGCGTGGTGCGCCCAGCAAACCTGGTTTAACCAGGATGACGAATATTCCACCTTGTTCGAAATGTTATTTCCCGATCAACGCGCGCGCCAAAAATATATCGAACCGAAAATGGATGGCGCGTTTCCCAGTTGGGGGTATCTTTATCTCGCGAATATCGTCCAGCGTGGTTACTTTAACGTTATTTTCACAACCAACTTTGACGATCTCGTCAACGATGCGCTCACGCTGTACCTGGGCTACAATCCCGTCGTGTGTGCCGCGGATTCCGAGGTCATCACGATCAGTCTTTCGACCAACCGTGCCAAAATCATCAAACTGCATGGCGATTATTTGTTCAAGCGGCTCAAGAATACAACCGCCGAATTGAACCAGCTCGATCCGAACATGGAAAGCAAATTCAAAGAATTCGCTAAACAATCTGGGATGGTTGTGCTTGGGTATGCGGGACGCGATCAATCGGTGATGCGGGTGTTTGAGGAATTACTGAAAGATGACCAGGCGTTTCCGAATGGTATTTATTGGGGGGTGCGACCGGGGAGCGCGGTCCCAACGCGCGTTGTAAATTTAGCGGCTGGGTATGCTAAACGCTTTCACTTGTTCGAATGCGCCGATTATGATATGTTTATGGCACGGTTGCACACGGCGCTCAAACTCAATTTGCCGCGCACGATCGTCCAGCCGTATGAATCGTTGCGTGATCGCTTTAATCGTTTGACCAGCCGCGCGGTTGACGATCAAACAATCCAGGATCATATCGCGCAACTGCGCGAGCAACTGGGGCGTCCGTGGGCGCAGACCACCGATCTCGCCGCGCTCGATCTCTTGCAGGCGCAGATGGCGCTCGGTCGGCGCGATTATAAATCCGCGATTGAATCCGTGACGAAATACCTGGCGCAAAAACACGAGGATGCCGCCGCGCTCACGACCTGGGGTGATGCGCTGGCTTTGCAAGCGGAGGAAGAAGACGCAGGCGCGGCATTTGTGGAAGCGGCAAATAAATGGCAACTTGCGATTGCCGCCGATCCGCAGGCGTTGTTGCCGCGGTACAGCTTGATTCGTTATTACGCGCGGAAACAAAAATATGCGGAAGGCATTGCGGCAGGCGAGGCGTTGCTCAAACTTGTGCCAACCGATCAACTCTTGCGCCGCAACCTGGTTTCGTTCTACAGTTCAAATGGTCGCCATGACCAGGCGTTGCACCAAGTGGATTGGTTGATTGCGCGTGAGCCCAATGACGCGGAACTTCACGCGATCCGCGCCTCCATCCTCGAACAAAAAGGTTTGCGGAACGACGCGCTTGACGAAATTCGCCAAGCCGTCAAGCTCAATCCGCAAAATGCCGCCCTGCATTTTGGACTGGCGAACCAACTCGCGAGTTTTGGCAATCTTGAGCAAGCGGCTGACGAATTTGATCAAGCCATTCGCTTGGATCCGCAGAATCTGAGTTATCGTTTTCAGGTTGCCAATTTTTATTGGTCGCGCCAGCAACCCGTTGCGGCACTATCACACTTGGAAGCGGCTGTCGCCATCGAGCCGAATTCCGCCGAAGCGCATGGTTGGCTGGGTCAATTGTATTTTGGCGCGGGGCGCGTGCTGGAGGCACAGCGCGAAACGGAAAAAACAATTCAGCTCAGTCCCCAGGATGTGCGTCCGCGTGTGAATGCGGGGATTATTTATGCCGCGCAGAATCGCGCTGACCTGGCGGAGCAGAGTTTCAAATCGGCGGTGGAGTTAAATCCTGCCATTCCCCAGCCGTATGTTTTGCTGTGCCAATTGTACTGGATGCAGAACCGGCAGATCGAGTTCAACGTCAATTTTCAAACGCTCGTGCGCCTTGCGCCACCGGTGGCGCAAAATCTGCAAATGCAATTGCAAATGTGGCAAGCGCAATTTCAAACTCAACCACGAGTGAATCCCCAAGCGGTGATGCAAGCGCAGTGGGCGAGCTGGCTTCAGAGTCAACCTCAAAATTCTGCGGCTCAAGCTTGGCCGCCGATGCAGTCAGCGCAACCCAATCGGGATGCAACCTTTCAAAAAATCAGTACCATGTGGGACAAGGATTTGCACGGCGACCAAGCGTAACCCTTTACCGCAATTGAAATAATCATAATCTGACCCGTGGTTGTATTCGCAAAACTTGGGCATATAATAAAATCAACTGCCGATAGAATCGGCAACAGGCAAGGGAGGCAACCATGTCCGCGATGCTTGTATGGTGGTTTATCTCTGCACTCGTTTTAGTTGTGTTTGCGATTTTGCTGGGCAATGTGTCAGGCCACGGCTGGCTCGGCGTGCTGGTGGATTCACGCGGGCGGATGAGCCTGAGCCAGTTTCAATTGGTCCTGTGGACGATTGCTATTTTGTCCCTGTTGGCTGGCACCTTTATTGCGCGTTTGCTGAGCGGCGTCGCCGCGCCGCTGAACGTTGTAATTCCCAACGAACTGCTGGCCGTGATGGGAATTAGCGCGGGCTCGGCGGTGGGTTCGGTTGCGATCAAATCAAGCAAGGATGTCCGCGCCAAAGTGGGCGTGAATGCCAATGTGAACGTGAATGCGAATATCATCCCGCCGCCCGCGTTGCACATTTTGAGCGCACAAACGACCGGCAAACCTTCCAGTATCTGGCAACTCTTTTTGACCGAAGAAGGGCAAACCGAAACGATTGATTTTATACGATTCCAGAATTTTTGGTTGACGCTCATCGTCTTTGTCAGCTATGT